>NZ_JBHLWA010000013.1:0-135488 GCF_042433085.1 Gallibacterium melopsittaci | reverse complement strand
AATAATTACCAACTTTTTTGTCCTATAGACAATGAAAATAGATAAAGACCAACTTTTTTGTCCTATATGCCCAATAAACTGAAGGGGCGATTACAAGCCCCTTTTAATTATCATAAGTACTAACCTTGCCATTCATCAACTATTAGCAATAATTCGATTGCTAATCTGGCTCTAGTAAAGCCTCGTTCATCACTGACTGCCCATAAACTTAATTGCCCATTTTCACTATACATTTGGCTAAGGTGTAACTGAGGTAATTGTTTTGCTGTTTCTTCTGTTTCACCATTAATAACAGGCGTGATCAATTTTTCTGAATGGCATTGTAATAGCCCTGTTTGCTGCCAAATATCATCAAGAGCTACTTGCTCTAAATCGTAACCTGATACGGTAATTTGTTGAGCAAATCCATAAAATACAGGTGATTGAATTTGATGTTCAATAAATTGTCCAGTGAACTCAGGCAAAACCTTAGCTAATAGAATACGTTGCTTATTAATATCTTCTCGATTATATAGAGGTGCAACATCAAAAGCTAAACGCTGTTGTTCCTCATCTAACGGTACTCCATTCAAAAGTTGTGCAGTTTGACCAACTAACTCTCTAATTTTTTTCTCACCAAAATAAGACATTGGTAATAAAGATGTTACTGATAATTGAGTTAACTCATATTGTTGTAGTAAAGGTTTTAAAACCAATGCTAATTGTGCAATTTGTGGAGTAGGTAATGACACGATATTACGTTGTCTTAGATCCGCTAACATTTCATTATTGACTGTGGGGACAACAGCAGGAATATCACTTAAATAAGCACATATGCCTAGTACATCAATCGCAATACACCCAGCTTCTGCCGCTGCTGCTAAATATGTAACCTGTTCTAAACGTCCTGCAAACAGTAAATAATCGTATTCTCGCCACTCAATATCATCCTCAAAATTTACTTGTTCAACATATTTACCATTAAAGCGAATATTTTGTTCTTCTGAAAATTTTTCTGCTTCAATGATAGTGACTTGCGCTGAGGCCAATTTGCTTTGTTCTAAAATAGCAGCTAATTTTTCTGCTAAAGCAAAATCTGCTGCAATAATAATATTTACGCTTGAACTCATTTTATTCTCCGTGCTACTCTTCGGCCCGTTATTCTATCAAATTAATTTTTACCACGGGAATGTTTTCCATGACTCCAGCAATTAACCTGTTAAAGAAACAAAAAATATCCTTTCAAATTCATCAATATGATCATGATCCTAATAACACTAATTTTGGTAAAGAAGCAGTAGAAAAATTAAATCTCTCTCCATTACAGACTTATAAAACACTATTGGTCACTGCAAATGGCGATGATAAACAACTGGCAGTAATGGTAGTACCTGTTGCATTTAGTTTAAATTTAAAAAAAGCAGCTAAAGCATTAGGAGTGAAAAAGATTGAACTTGCAGATAAACATCTCGCAGAAAAAGTTACTGGTTATCTTGTTGGCGGAATTAGTCCATTAGGACAAAAAAAACGTTTACCGACTATTATTTCCATGACAGCTCAACAATTTCAAACAATTTTTATTTCAGGCGGGAAAAGAGGCATTGATATTGAATTGCAACCGCAAGATTTAGCTCAACTTACTCAAGCTAATTTTGCTGATATTAATGAAGAATAGTAGAAAATAATTGTCATCTTGATAAATTTTCATTCTATTTGCCTAAATTTATGCCTATTTTTCAAGCAAAGTGTTTTTGATTAAATCAAACAGCAAAAAATATAAAAATTTTTATTGATTAGTTCCTGAAAATCAGTATTATAAGCACCCGTTGCAATATGGTAGCACATGGGTCGTTAGCTCAGTCGGTAGAGCAGCGGACTTTTAATCCGTTGGTCGAAGGTTCGAATCCTTCACGACCCACCATTTAATCCATATTCCACCCTTTAGGGTCGTTAGCTCAGTCGGTAGAGCAGCGGACTTTTAATCCGTTGGTCGAAGGTTCGAATCCTTCACGACCCACCACTTAGCACTTATTCATTTAAGTGGGTTATTAGCTCAGTTGGTAGAGCAGCGGACTCTTAATCCGTCGGTCGAAGGTTCGAGCCCTTCATGACCCACCACTAATTAACTCACAACTGAGGGTCGTTAGCTCAGTCGGTAGAGCAGCGGACTTTTAATCCGTTGGTCGAAGGTTCGAATCCTTCACGACCCACCAATAATATAATTTTTTCCCTCTAATATCTTTTTTAGTGTCCCTTATTCAAGTTTGTTTTAATTGATTTGTAATCAGAATATAATCTAGATGTTATATTTTTTGTAAAAATTCCTTTTTAATTTATCGATTTAGTTCACAATTTTGATATTTTATTAAATAAATGTTTTTGTGAATTAACATTCTTTGTTATAGTGAATTTGCTGTATCATTTATCAATAAGCGTCTATTATCAATGTAAGGATTTTTTATGAAAAAATTAACTCAAACTGAAATTAATACCGCCTGTATCCTACAGAAATTAACAGAATTGATTGGTCCTGTAACGGCTAAAAGCTTATTTTATGGATACGGTATTTTTAAAAACGAATATATGTTTGGAATTTATCAAAAGAATTTTTTCTATCTTAGAGCCACTGATGAGCTTTCGAAACTATTACTACGACTAGGGGCTGTACCGAACCCATACACTAATCCGTCCAACCAATATTTTTATCTTCCAAAAGAAATAACAGATAATGATGAACAATATCGTTTATATCTTATTTTATCTATTGAACAGGTAAAGCAGGAAAAAAAGCGTATAATTAAAAAAAAGAAGAACCAGATTCGGGATCTACCTAATTTAAGTATTAAGCATGAAAGATTATTAGCTAGAATTGGCGTGAAGAATGTTAAAGATTTCAGAAGACAAGGGCCGGCAATGATTTTTGTGGAACTAAAGAAAATCATTCTTATAGAGAATCTGAATCTCTATTGGAAACTTGTTGGAGCTTTTTATCTTAAGCATGATTCTCTCCTTACTTTAACTGAAAAAGAAGAACATCTTAGATTATTGAATATAAAATTACTTCAAGCAGGATACCCTGAAGAGTTCTTATCATAATTATAGATATTTTTCTATTGATCTGCCCCCGAAAAAGTTGAACAGCTATTTTAAGGACTGAATTCTGTATTGAACAGGACTCAGTCCATTTAATTTTAATTGTATTCTCGAACATATTCTTTGATAACGGATTCAAGTTCCTCAATGCTTTCGAAAGTCTTTCCATAAAAACATTCTACTTTCATCCGACCAAAGAAACTTTCCATTGTGGCATTATCTAAATAATTTCCTTTCCTAGACATACTTTGCACAATATTATGCTCAGCTAATAACTGTTGATAACTTACTCAGGAGGTATCTTTATCCATTGCTTGGATTGCTGTATTAAATGATAAAAGAAGGCACTTCTGGCTAATTGTGCACAGATTAAATACAATGCCTTAATGTTCGTTTAGACATTGTAAATGTATGACAGGTTAAAGAAAGAGTTTCGTTGTGTTTGAAAGTGGAAATCTACCACTTGTTGTTTAAATGTTTGTCGGCAATTTAAAGGGGCTTTAATAGCCCCTTAATTGTATATGTATATTTAGAAAAGTTCTTTAATTTCACCTTTGCTGTCTATAATTTGATTACCTTGTTCAGGTACAAAATGTTGTGTTGGTTCTGTACCTTCAATAAAGTATTCCAATCGGCCTCCAGAATCAGTGAGTAATCCATTTTCCATAGAGATGCGTTTTTGAATTACCCCATCTGGCATAGGATCATCTCTTACTGGTAATGGCTTAAGTGCATTAGTCATATAATCTACCCAAGCGGGCATTGCAGATTTTCCACCAGATTCTCCACGACCAAGATCGAGTTTATTATCATCAAATCCGATATAAACGGAAGTGACTAAATCACTACCATAACCAACGTACCAAGCCACTTTGGAATTATTGGTTGTTCCTGTTTTACCACCAATATCAGGGCGGCCAATTGCTTTACCTCGCCAGCTTGTTCCAGTCCAATTACCACCTGGCTCTCCATAGATACCAGAATTTAATGCGCTACGCATCAAGAATGCAATCTTTCCACTAATGACTCGAGGTGCATATTGTGATTCAGTTGATTGTTGATTGTCGTTTGTATTATTACCGAGCAAACTTGGTGCATTTTCTAGTTGTACATTATTCGTATTTAATTCAGGTACATCTGGCACAGCTTCACTATTGTCTTCATCACCTGAAGTATTTGATGATAAAGGTGTGTCTGGTGTTGAGCTTTCTGTTGCCGAGTTATCAACTTTTAATGAGAGGAAATCAATCGGTTTTACATCACCATAAATGACAGGAATTTGTTTATCACTACATTGGAAACAAGCTACTTTTGGTTTTGCTGTAAAAATCTCTTTTCCTGTATTGTCTTTAATTGATTGAATAATATAAGGATCAATTAAAAATCCACCATTATCAATAACAGCATATCCTCTTGCCATTTCTAATGGAGTAAAGGAAGCTGCACCGAGGGCTAGAGCTTCAGTTGCGGCATATTGATTTTTTTGGAAACCAAAACGTTGCAAATAGTCTGCAATATAGTCAATACCAACCATATTGACGGCACGTACCATCATTACGTTTTTTGATAAACCTAAACCAACACGTAAACGTAATGGTCCATTAAAGACATTTGGTGAATTTTTAGGTTGCCATGGTGCTTGCCCTGCTTTACGAATTGTGACAGGTGCATCATTTAAAATAGTTGCTAATGTTAACCCTTTATTAAGTGCAGCAGTATAAATAAAAGGTTTAATTGATGAACCAACTTGTACCATAGATTGCGTAGCACGATTAAACTTGCTACGAGCAAAACTAAAACCTCCTACCATAGCTTCAATAGCACCATTAGCACTATTTAATGAAACCATTCCAGAGTTAGCAATTGGGATTTGGCGTAATACCCATTGTTTTTTATTGTCTTGCATAACCCAAATCATATCGCCTGTATGTAAGATTTTATTGATATTACCTGCCCATTTAACGGCATTTTGCGTTAATGCAATGGTATCGCCATTTGCAAGCATCACTTGTGCTTGATTGTTTTTAACTTCTAACACAGCAGCTGGTTGTAAAGGAGTAGAATCAGGCTGTTTATTTAAGAAACCGATAATGCGTTCCTTATCCCAATCGGCCTCATCTGGTTTCCATAATGTTGCATTTTTACGATAGCCATGGCGCATATCATAGGCGAGAAGATTATTTCTTAATGCATCTTGTGCATTTAGTTGATCTTCAGAATTAATGGTAGTGAAAACTTGATAACCTTTAGTATAAGCCTGTTCTTCGCCATAGAGTTTAACCATTTCTTGGCGTACGGCTTCTACAACATAATCGGCATGTAAATCGAGTTTTGAACCATGGTAACTAGCAACGATAGGTTCTTGTAATGCCTGTTGATATTCTTCTTGAGTAATATATTTTTCATCTAACATACGCCCGAGTACGATATTGCGTCGTTCTGTCGCACGTTTTAATGAATAGATTGGGTTCATAGTAGAAGGAGCTTTGGGTAACCCTGCTAAGACAGCCATTTCACTTAATGTTAATTGATCGAGTGTCTTCCCAAAATAAGTTTGTGCAGCAGCAGCAACACCATAAGCACGGTAACCAAGATAAATTTTGTTAAGGTATAACTCTAAAATTTCGTCCTTGCTTAGATTATTTTCAATATCAATCGCTAACACGGCTTCTTTAATTTTACGAATTAATTTCTTTTCTGGGGTTAGGAAGAAATTACGTGCTACTTGTTGAGTAATGGTACTCGCACCTTGTGAAGCTCCTCCAGAGGTGATCGCAACTTTTAATGCTCGAGCAATACCGATTGGATCGATCCCATGATGTTCATAAAAACGACTATCTTCAGTAGCGATTACTGCATTGATCATCTGTTTAGGAATTTGTGCTAATGGTACTGGAATGCGACGTTGTTCACCGATTTCACCAATTAATTTTCCATCAGCAGTAAAAACTTGCATTGGTTGCTGTAATTCAACATTTTTTAATTCGTTGACATCTGGTAATTGAGATTTGATATGAAAGTAGAATACTCCACCAGCAATACAACTAAGAATAAATAAAGTCAAAATAGAACTAAATATTAATTTTACGATCTTCATCGAAAAAACACTCTCTCTATAAAAATAAAGCTAGTAAATGACAGTAAAGTGTACTTGTATTTTGGAATTTGGGTGTTGATTATACGATGAAAGTTGCATTTCCTCTACGAAAAAAAGGTAAAAAACATACAGTTAGAGTAGGAGTGTATTTTATATCTAATTGTTTCTATTATTCTTTTTTTACGATCGAACAGCAATTTATTTCTGGTATTACTGAGGATATTGGTCAGTTAACAACATTATTAGTTAAACAGTACCATTATACGAAGCAACAAATTTTATATGTTTCAGTGTTACCAATGCATTTAGTATGGCGAACGAGGTATCACTATCCACAAAAGACAACACAATACTTATTAGAACAACAGGTTTATCATCTATTAGAAACTGATCTGCCTCATGATGGGAGTCCTATTTGGTTTGATTATTTATATCAGGATGACTATTTAGAGTTATATGTTGTTAAACAACAAAATGCTGAACAAGAAATTGAAAAATATTTACCATTACAACTTAACGTATTAGATGTGTTTTCTCGTGTGTTATTGCGTGCTTTTCGTTATCTGATCAACAAAAAAAGTTCAGAAACCGTACTGTATTGTTATTACGCCGAACAATGTATTTTTCTTTTAGATTCTCCATATAAAACTGAAATTTTGGTCATACAAGAAGATTTTCCTAATGGTTGGGAAAAGTTTACTACATCTTTTAATGTGAAATTTTCAACATGTGTTTTATTTCAATCGGAGAAGCGAAAGTCAGAGGATATTACTGCCGTTATTAATTATGAGAATGTACAACAACTAAGTACCTTATCAGAAGGCGAATTGATCAGTTTGGGTTGTGCATTATGGGGGCAAAATGAACAGTAGTATGCAAACAGAGATTAATTTGCTTAATTGGCGACAACAGCATAACCAACAACGTTATCGTTTAATATCTATATTGCTATTACTTTTATTTACACTTGTTGCCATAGCAGGCTATCACTTACTGCAAGAGATGCAGCAAAGAAGTCAAAAATATGTTGAATTACGGCAACAACAGCAGCAAATTAATTCGAATTTACAGCAAATCAAGCAAGCACAACACAGACAACAGCAGCTTTTAAATCATCATTCTGCTTTTGAAAAAATTCCATTAGAGGAAATCGTTCAATTTATTCAACAATTATCTCATTTGCCATTAGGCAATGGACGCTTATTGCTAGCTCAAATGGAGATAAATCCCTTTTCAGGAGAACAACAAACAAAATTAAATTTTATTTTGATGGGGGAGAATCTTATTCAGCAAGAATTTTATCAGTTACAACAATATTTATTACTACATTGGCATTATCCAATTGAATTAGAACCAAGTGTGTTGCAGCAGAACCAACAGAAGCAATCTAGTTTTACATTACGTTTTAATAAAAAAGAGGAACAGTAATGCGAAGATTTTCTAGGCAATATCCTAAAGGAATACATTGGTATCTTTTATATATGCCGAAAGTATTTTTGTATTCATTATGGTTATTGTTACTGTTGCTATTTTTAGCATATCCATTATGGAAGAGTGGATCTCAATATTATCAAGCCAAAAAACTAGAATTAATGTTGTTTGAACAGATTGAATTAGAGGCGAAACAGAAACAACTATTACAGCATCTACAAAAAAAGGTTAGTGAACGACAAGATACTCAGAAAAATACACAAAAATTGGCAGAGCTGCATCAACAGTTAAGTGATTTATCTCAAGAGTCAGCAATAAGTTTTGATATGCAAGTGAGTAATAAATCATTATTGCGGGTTGAGTTAGATTTATATACCTCTTTTCACGAATTTATTGAATATTTCGATTTGTTATTTCAAGACATTTTAGCAAATTGGTCTATTGATTCGTTGCGTATTGAAAGAGGTAATCATTCTGAACATCCAGGATTATTACATATAGCAATCCATTTATTTTCTGAGGAACTACGAGAATGAAATCATTAAGTTTGTTGTTATGCAGCTTGATCTCTATTACTTGTCTAGCTAAACCATCCATAAAGGATCCTTTCTTTGATAGTTTTTCTACCAGTTTTCTTGATGAAAGTGGGAATAATGCTATATCTCCAGAAATATTGGATGATTTTGAAACCATTAAAGTGAAATATATTCAAGTAAATGAATTAGCAAAAGTTTTTAGTGAAAATGGTGGTGGATTATTATCAGGATTAGCGGGATTTAGTGTTGAACCTCGTAATAATTTAATTTTAGTCAAGGGAGAAACTAAACAGATTCAACGATTTAAAAAGTTAATTGAACAATTAGATAAACCAGGTGATCAAATTGCGATAGAAGCAAGAATTGTGACAATTAATAATGAAAGCCTTAATGAGTTAGGTGTGCGATGGGGAATTTTTAATCAAGGTGATAATTTTCATAAGGTGGCAGCGAAGTTAGATAGTTTTGGCATAGAGAATTTAAATGCCCATTTAAACGTAAATTTTTCCACAAGTTCGGAAGCGGCATCTGTTGCTTTACAAGTTGCTAAGATCCATGGGCGATTATTAGATCTTGAATTAAAAGCATTAGAACAAGAGAACAATGTAGAGATTATTGCCAGTCCACATCTATTAACTTCAAACCAGAAACGAGCAGTAATTAAACAGGGTTCAGAAATTCCTTATGTTATCGAAGATAATAATGAAAGGAGTAGCCGTACGCATATTGAATTTAAAGAGGCTGTTCTAGGGTTGGAAGTGACACCACAAGTTCTACATCAAGGAATGATTGCTTTAGATCTTGTTGTGACACAAAATGCTGCTGGAGCAAGTATTCCTTATGGTGCAGGGCAAGTTGTGACCATTGATAAACAAGAGGTTCAGTCACAAGTGATGGTCAATGATGGTGAAACGATAGTATTAGGTGGAATTTTTCACGATTTAATTGGTAAAGGAGAAAATAAAGTGCCACTCTTGGGGGATATTCCTGGATTGGGGCGGCTTTTTAGTAGTAAGGCAGAACGCCATCAAAAAAGAGAGCTGGTCATTTTTATTACGCCAAGAATTATTCATAATGCAGCAGAAACCCTTGAGAACTATCAAAAGCGTAAAGATGAATTTATGCACAAGAATAATCTTTGATAAAAATGCACGGTAAGGTTGAAAAATACGCCTATTTATTGAGATAATACCACGCTATCTCAATGAACATTCGAGGTCTTGGGGATCTTTTGAGTGTTGTGCTAATAGAAGAATACTTCGGTATTCTTTTTCTTTTGTCGGATGTATAGTGAAAATTGTACAAAACACCGAATAAAAACAACATAATAGGATAACTTCCAATGAGTTATAGACACTCAAAGATCAAACTATTCATTTATCTTTAAATCATTTAGAACGATAAAAAACATGGCAGAAAAAAGAAATATTTTTTTAATTGGCCCTATGGGAGCAGGAAAAAGTACGATTGGTCGTCAACTTGCTCAATTATTAAGTATGGATTTTGTGGACTCAGATACTGAAATTGAACAACGAGCAGGAGCAGACATCGGTTGGATTTTTGATGTTGAGGGCGAAGAAGGATTTAGAAAAAGAGAAGAAAGAATTATTAATGAACTCACTCAACGTCAAGGTATTGTACTATCTACTGGCGGTGGTGCAGTGATGTCGAAAGAGAATCGTAACCATCTTTCAGCACGTGGTATTGTGATTTATTTAGAAACCACAGTTGAAAAACAACATCAACGTACGTTACGAGATAAAAAACGTCCTCTATTACAAGGCGTAGAAGATCCTCGCCAAGTATTAGAAGATTTAGCGAAAATTCGTACTCCGTTATATGAAGAAATTGCGGATATTACCTTACAAACTGATGATCAAAGTGCCAAATTAATGGCTAACAATATTATTGATTTGTTAGAGAATTTTACT
Source organism: Gallibacterium melopsittaci (assembly GCF_042433085.1). Lineage (NCBI taxonomy): Bacteria > Pseudomonadati > Pseudomonadota > Gammaproteobacteria > Pasteurellales > Pasteurellaceae > Gallibacterium > Gallibacterium melopsittaci. The sequence continues at coordinate 125,421 of NZ_JBHLWA010000013.1, read as the reverse complement.
GGTTAGTTCGATCAATAGTTAAGATTTTAAAGGATAGAGAAAATGGTAGATGTTTATGTAGAACTTAAAGAGCGACGTTATCCAATTAGCATTGGTGCAGGATTATTAGCACAGCCAAGCAGTTACTATCCTTTAAAATCAGGTGACAAAGTGATGATTGTTACCAATCCAACTGTTGCAGCACATTATTTGCAGACTGTAAAAACAGCATTGTTACAAGTTGGCTGTCAAGTTAATGAAGTGTTGCTACCTGATGGAGAGCAGTATAAAACGCTTGAATCCTTGAATTTAATTTTTACCGCATTACTTGAGGCAAAACATGGACGTGACACAACCATCCTTGCTTTAGGAGGTGGAGTAATTGGTGATGTGGCAGGATTTGCAGCGGCGTCATATCAACGTGGTGTGCGTTTTATTCAAGTGCCAACTACGTTATTAGCACAAGTTGATTCTTCTGTTGGTGGTAAAACAGCCGTTAATCATGAATTAGGTAAAAATATGATTGGTGCTTTTTATCAACCATCAAAAGTAATCATTGACACTGAAACCTTAAGTACATTACCTCATCGTGAAGTGAGTGCTGGATTAGCTGAAGTGATTAAGTATGGTGCAATTTTAGATAATGCATTCTTGGTTTGGCTCGAACAAAATATTAACTTATTAACTAAGTTAGATGCACAAGCCTTGCAATATTGTATTCAGCGTTGTTGTGAGCTAAAAGCGATTACAGTAGCGAAAGATGAGACTGAGCAAGGTGAGCGGGCATTACTTAATCTAGGGCATACTTTTGGACATGCTATTGAAACACATCTCGGATATGGTATGTGGCTACATGGTGAAGCTGTTTCTGTTGGCATGATGATGGCAGCGTATCTTTCTTATCATTTGGGTGATTTAACAAAAGAAGATGTTCTGCGTTTGCAAGCATTATTATTGGCAGCAGATTTACCAATTTTCTCGCCAGATGGTATGACTGCAGAACAGTATTTACCTCATATGATGCGTGATAAAAAAGTACTTGCTGGTAAATTACGTTTGATCTTATTGAAGTCGTTGGGACAGGCTTACGTAACAGCAGATGCAGATAAATCATTAGTATTACAAGCGATTCAAGATTGTATTCATTCCCATTAATCCATGTCTCATAGCACACATACGTCGAAACATCGTTCGTTTTTGAAATGGGCTGGTGGAAAATATCGTCTAATTGATGAAATTAAGCGTCTTTACCCTAAAGGAAAGACGCAATTAATCGAGCCTTTTGTTGGTGCCGGAACAGTTTTCCTCAATAGTGATTTTGAACGTTATCTACTTGCAGATATCAATCCTGATTTAATTAACCTATTTCGTTTAATCAAGGCTGATGTTAAGCAGTATATTAAAGAAACTCAGCTTTTATTTGCTCATCCTGAAGCTAACACGGCATTACGTTATTATGCTTTACGGGATGAGTTTAATCAAAGTACGGATCCTTGGCGACGAGCCACAATATTTTTATATCTGAATCGCTTTGGTTTTAATGGGCTGTGTCGTTATAACAGTGATAATGAATTTAATGTGCCTTTTGGGGCTTATCGGCAACATTACTTCCCAGAAAATGAGTTACATTATTTTGCGGAAAAAGCTCAAACAGCGGAATTTATTTGTGCTTCATTTGAGCAAACATTTGCCTTAGCGACAGAAGAAAGTGTGGTGTATTGCGATCCACCTTATGCACCATTACAACAAGATTCAAATTTTACTCGATATTCAGGGAATGAGTTTAGTCTGCAAGATCAAAGAGCATTAGCAGAATTAGCTCGGCATACAGCATTGTCACGAAATGCGATAGTGTTGATTTCAAATCATGATACTGCTTTTACACGCGATTTATATCAAGGTGCGAAGCTCAAGAAAATCAATGTACAACGCTCAATCAGCCAAGCAAGTGCAAGACGAGTAAAAGTGAAAGAGCTAATAGCACTGTTTTCACAACAGAAATTATTACACTGGCAAGAGAAATTAAATCTTAAACACTCGGAATCACTTTAAATTCAATAGATTGAATTTTAGGGTAATGTTGTTGAATTTTTGCTAGTAATTGTGTTTGTTGGAAGCATAAACTTTGATAAATCATCCCATTCGCTACATGAAATAGAATGTGGTTTTCAGTTAAGGTCGCTACTCTGATTTTTCCTTGAAACTGAGCAGGAATGATTTTTTCTATATCTTGATAAAATTGTTGTAATTGATTGTGACGATCGATAAGTGCGGAGAGCGAAGATCGTTGCAAAACATCATTCACATTCAAAACTTTTTGATTGCGTACTTCTTTTTTAGTGGTCATCTTCTCTCCGTAACTCAAGCAATTTGTATGACATTATAAAGGAATTATTCTATAATCGTTATCCGTTATTTTATGTGGTTTTATTAGGTTTATTACTGTGGATTATCAATTTACAAAAGTCGGAAAAAAAACATTATGGCAGCGGCTTTTACTCGGAGTGTTAACTCTGTTTTTTTTGCCAATCCATGCAGAACAACCTAATCAAGCTACCACCATCACACTAGAAACTAATCAAACTGTTTCTGCTATTCAACAGCAACAAATTAATTCCCATTTTTTGTTGTTACGGAAAGTACAACAACAGATCGATTTTTCTCGTAATAAGATCAAAAATCAACCACAGTTTGATGTGGTGCAACAATATCTGTTATCACAAGTTAATCGTTATCAGATCCAAATTCGTGCTGGGCCACAGCAAATTAATCTTTAATGTTATGGATGAGCTAATATTTTTATGTATTAGTGTATATGATTTGCTTATTAGCATATAAAAGATGCTAAGTATTTTATTAGTAAGAAGAAATTATTATGTTATCAGCTATTGCAAGAAAAATTTTTGGTAGTCGTAATGACCGTATTTTACGTCGTTTAAATAAACGTGTTGCTTTAATTAATAAATTAGAACCTCAATATGAAGAACTTTCAGATGAACAATTAAAAGCAAAAACTGCAGAATTTAGAGATCGTCTAGAAAAAGGTGAAACCCTAGAACAACTGTTACCAGAAGCTTTTGCTACTGTGCGTGAAGCGAGTAAACGTGTATTAGGTTTGCGTCCATTTGATGTGCAGTTAATCGGGGGAATGGTATTAAATAATCGTTGTATTGCTGAAATGCGTACAGGGGAAGGTAAGACATTAACCGCAACGTTACCTTGTTATTTAAATGCGTTAACTGGAAAAGGGGTGCATGTAGTTACTGTTAATGATTACTTGGCTCGTCGTGATGCGGAAACCAACCGTCCATTATTTGAGTTTTTAGGCATGACGGTTGGGGTAAATGTACCAGGAATGGCACCAGAAGATAAACGAGCTGCGTATGCTGCAGATATTACGTATGCCACTAACAGTGAATTAGGTTTTGATTATTTGCGTGATAATTTAGCACACACAATGCACGAACGTTTCCAACGACCATTACACTATGCTTTGGTCGATGAAGTCGATTCTATTTTAATTGATGAGGCTCGCACGCCATTAATTATTTCTGGTCAGGCAGAAGATAGTTCAGAGCTTTATATTGCGATTGATAAATTAATTCCGCAGTTAGTTAAACAAGAAAAAGAAGATAGTGAAGAGTTCCAAGGTGATGGTGACTACACAGTAGATCTTAAAAATAAACAGGCTTATCTCACTGAACGTGGACAAATCAAAATTGAAAAATTATTGATGCAAGCTGGTTTAATGAAAGAAGAGGAGTCTTTATATTCTCCAGCGAAAATTACTTTATTGCATCATGTGTATGCCGCATTAAGAGCACATTCTCTCTTTGAACGTGATGTAGATTACATTGTGAAAGATGGCGAAATAGTGATTGTTGATGAACATACTGGACGTACGATGGCAGGTCGCCGTTGGTCAGATGGCTTACACCAAGCAATCGAAGCGAAAGAAGGTGTGAAAATCCAAAGTGAAAACCAAACAGTGGCATCAATTACTTATCAAAATTACTTCCGCCTATATGAAAAATTAGCAGGTATGACAGGAACAGCGGATACCGAAGCGTTTGAGTTCCAACAAATTTATGGATTGGAAACAATCGTTATTCCAACTAATAAGCCAATGATTCGTGATGATAGAACGGATCTGATGTTCCAAAGTGAAGCGGATAAATTTAAAGCGATTGTCGAAGATATTAAAGATTGTGTTGCTCGTAAACAACCAGTATTAGTGGGAACGGTATCTATCGAAAAATCAGAATTATTATCTGATATTTTGAGAAAAGAAGGCATCAAACATAATGTTTTGAATGCGAAGTTTCACGCAAAAGAAGCTGAAATTGTGGCGGATGCAGGTTATCCAGGTGCAGTAACGATTGCAACTAATATGGCAGGTCGTGGTACTGATATTGTACTTGGTGGTAACTGGAAAGCAGAAGTTGCGAAATTGGAGAATCCAACTGAAGAGCAAATTGAAGCGATTAAACAAGCATGGCAAGAACGTCACGATATTGTAATGCAAGCTGGTGGATTACATATTATTGGTACAGAGCGTCACGAATCTCGCCGTATTGATAACCAGTTACGTGGACGTTCTGGTCGTCAAGGAGACCCAGGTTCTTCACGTTTCTATTTATCATTAGATGATGCATTAATGCGTATTTACCTCAATGAAGGAAAACTCAATTTAATGCGTAAAGCCTTTACCGAACCAGGTGAGGCAATGGAATCTAAGATGTTGACGAAAGTGATCGCATCGGCACAAGCGAAAGTAGAAGCACATAACTTTGATGGACGTAAGAACTTACTTGAGTTTGATGATGTTGCAAACGATCAACGTCATGCGATTTATGCACAGCGTAATGAGCTATTAGAAAATGATGACATTTCAGATACGATTAATGTGATTCGTGAAGATGTGTTTAATCATGTGATTGACCAATATATTCCGCCTCAATCTTTAGAGGAATTATGGGATATTGAAGGTTTAGAAAATCGTTTGAGAGCAGATTTCAATATGGATCTGCCAATCGCAAAATGGTTAGATGAGGATCATAATTTACACGAAGAAACCTTGCGTGAACGTATTATTGAACTGGCGATTGAAGATTATAAGAAGAAAGAAGCAATGGTTGGTGCTGAAACCATGCGTAATTTCGAAAAAGGGGTGATGTTACAAACATTAGATGAACTTTGGAAAGAACATCTTTCTGCAATGGATCATTTGCGTAAAGGTATTCACTTACGTGGTTATGCACAAAAAGATCCAAAACAAGAGTATAAGAAAGAGTCATTCCAAATGTTTACGGATATGTTGGAAACCTTGAAATTCAATGTGGTGAGTATTTTGACTAAAGTTCAGGTGCGTACTCAAGAGGAAATTGAGGCTGCAGAACAAGCAAGAGCGCAAGCAGCAGCTGCAGCGGCGAAGATGGCAGAACAAGCACAAGTTCAATATCATAGTGATGCACAAAGTACAGACCAGCCACAGCGTAAGATTGGGCGTAATGAACCTTGTCCTTGTGGTTCAGGTAAAAAATATAAACATTGTTGTGGACAAGTGAAGTAACATCTAATCTTTATTTATAATGTAAAAAGGTAAGCTGTACATGATTGAAACAAGATGTACAGCTTATTTTTATCTAAATACAAAGAGAAATATATGCAAAAACCTTTAGTAAAAGTTGCGGCAGGCATTATTCGTAATGAATTTAAGCAAATTTATCTCACTCAACGTCTAGAAGGGAAAGATTTTGCTCAATCTTGGGAGTTTCCTGGAGGTAAAATTGATAAAGGTGAAACCCCAGAACAAGCATTGAAACGTGAGTTGGAAGAGGAAATAGGTATATTTGTTTTAAATGCTAAGTTGTATGAACATTTCCAATTTGAATATCCAACCAAAGTGATTTCATTCTATTTTTATTTAGTTGATGAGTGGGTTGGTGATCCATTTGGACGTGAAGGACAAGAAGGCTTTTGGATTGAACAGAAACAACTCGATGTTGGGCAATTTCCACCCGCAAATGTGAAAGTCATTCAACGTCTATTAGCGGAAACAGAAATAGAGTAATCTTTGAAAAAGACAAAGATTATTCAGCCATCATAATAGAGATCTCTTGTAATCTTTGCCAAGCATTAACTTCACTATTTTGTTTTAGTTCTTTTTCTAATGCAGCAAATTGGTGAATTAAATGATACAACTGTTGATAAGTTAAACGTTGAATAGCAGTAGAATAGAGCAGGCGGCGATTTTTCCAAATACGTAATTGATCAAAACGATCTTTTAAACCGTGCATAGTCAACGGTTGCTGTTTGTTGCTGATTTTTGCTTGGGGTTCACTACCTAGCTGTAATAATAAAAATAACTCTTTTTGTAAAATTCGTAATAAAACAACTGGCTGTACATCACCTTCATTTTCTAATTGTTCTAAGATTCGTACTGCACGATATTTTTTACCTTGTAATATTGCATCTACCCATTGATAAGGGGTAAAGACAGCAGATTGTTCAATACATTGACTTGCATTTAGCTGTGTGATTAGCTGTTCAGGATAAAGTAATTGCATTAACTGCAATACTTGTTTAAGTGCAGCTAAATTGTTTTCGTAATTATAAGCGAGTAATTCTATTGCAGCTGGTTCTAATTCAATGGACATAGCGTTTGCTCGTTGTTGAATCCATTGCGGTAATTGTTCAATAGTCGGTGTTTGGCAATTAATTTGTAAAATAGGTAATTGCATTAATGCAGTGAACCAAGACTGCTTTTCAATAGCGGGCGTTAATTTGGTTAGTTGAAAGACGACAAGAGTATCTGGATGTAATAGTAATACTAATTGTTGTAAATATTGTTGTAGCGTTGTGGTAAGGTTTTCTGGCAAATTTAGAAAAAAAATCTGTTTACTAGAAAATAACCCAAAGGTTTGAAATTCATTAAATAATTGCGACCAGTCAGTTGTGGTATCAATCGAAATTTCCTGTTTCTGTTCAACACCTTGTTGTTTGGAGAAAGCAAAAATAGTGGCTTTACTTTCTTCTAAAAGTAAAGGATCTTGCCCTACTAACAGATAGCCTAGATAAGCCTGCTGTTGTAGTGAGTAAGAAAGTTTATTGGCAAAGATCCTAACTGACATAATTAATATTGTTGTTGCACGCTAATCATCTTGATCACGATTTGTTGTGCAGCTTGACGATACATATCATTCCAGATAGCTCGTTGTTCAGCATTTTTCGCTAAAGCCGCTCTAGAGTTATCAAAGAAAGTACGAGAAACCTGAACATTAATTGGATAGCGTTTATTATCAGGCATTTGTAATGAAGCACTCACAGATAATGTTAATAAACTTTCAGCCTCACGACCTTGTTTAAATACAGAAGCTACTTTATCGCTAGTTGAAATGCCATTAAGTCTTAGAATTGGTGCTTTTCCTTGATCAACAAGAGTTACTCCACGTGAACGTAACTCTTTTTTCATCGCCATGGCGATATCACTATATTTATCGCCCGTTTGTAATTGCACTTCTTTAAACACTTTTTGTGAAAGTGCGTCATTAGCAAAATGAAATCCACAAGCAGATAACAACAGTGTTAATGATAAAGTCAGAATGTGTTTTAGCTTTTTCATAAGGATTCCTTAATAAGAGGTATGCCATACTTGTAAATTAATACAACAGAACAAGTATGGCACTATTCATTATTTAGCAACAAAACTGAGTAGTTTGCCTGGAACATAAATGACTTTGATAATGTTTAATCCATCTAAATGTTTTTTCACATTTTCATCAGCCATAGCAGTTGCTTTGATTTCATCTTCTGAAGCAGAGGCTGGTACAGTCACTTTACCACGTACCTTACCATTTACTTGTACCACGACTAATTTTTCATCATCAATCATTGCTTTTTCATCAGCTACAACCCATGGTGAGAAATCGATAGCTTCTTGATTGCCAAGATCTTCCCATAATTGGAAACAAATATGTGGAGTAATTGGATAAAGCATTTTAACAACGGCATTTAATGCTTCTTTCATCACGACACGATCTTGTTCAGTAGTAAGAGGTGCTTTAGTTAATTTATTCATTAACTCCATAATGGCGGCAATCGCAGTATTAAATGTTTGACGACGACCAATATCATCACTTACTTTAGCAATGGTTTTATGTAAATCACGACGTAATGCTTTTTGTTCTGCATTGAGTGCGTTGACATCAAGTTCACAAGTTGCAGGCTGTTGTTGATAATCAAATACTAATTTCCATAAACGACGAAGGAAACGATTTGCACCCTCTACCCCAGACTCTTGCCATTCAAGCGTCATTTCCGCTGGAGAAGCGAACATCATAAATAAACGGACGGTATCAGCACCATATTTTTCAACCATTTCTTGTGGATCGATACCGTTATTTTTTGATTTAGACATTTTGGTCATACCAGCGTGGACAAGTTCATGTCCTTCAGGATCAACTGCTTTGATAATACGACCTTTCTCATCGCGAGTAACGGTAACTTTAGTTGGAGATACCCAAATGCGTTCATTGGTTGGTGAGGTGTAATAGAAAGCATCTGCTAACACCATACCTTGGCACAATAATTTTGTTGCTGGCTCATCACTTGCTAATAAACCTGCATCACGCAAGAGTTTATGATAGAAACGGAAGTAGAGTAAGTGCATAGTCGCATGTTCAATACCACCGATATATTGATCAACTGGTAGCCAGTAGTTAGCTTCATTGCTGTCTAACATACCTTGTTGATATTGAGGGCAAGTATAACGTGCATAATACCAAGAAGATTCCATAAAGGTATCGAATGTATCTGTTTCGCGTAACGCAGGTTGTCCGTTATAAGTTGCTTTCGCCCAGTTAGGATCAGCTTTGATTGGGCTTTGTACTCCATCCATAACAACATCTTCAGGTAATACCACTGGTAAATCTTGTAATGGAACTGGAACAACTTCACCATTTTCGAGGGTCATCATTGGAATTGGTGCACCCCAATAACGTTGGCGAGAAACTCCCCAGTCACGTAAACGGTAATTTACTTGACGTTTACCAACACCCATTGCTTCAAGTTTATCTGCAATACCATTGAAGGCTTGTTCAAAATCTAAGCCATCAAACTCAGCGGAATTGATTGCAATACCATGTTCAGTATAAGCAGCCTTACTAAGATCGAGTTCACTACCGTCAAGTGGTTTAATAACAGGTTTGAGTGGTAATTGATATTTTTGTGCAAATTCATAATCACGTTGATCGTGTGCAGGCACTGCCATTACAGCTCCTGTACCGTAATGCATTAATACAAAGTTAGCAACCCAAACAGGTACCGCTTCACCAGTAATTGGATGTACTGCATAACGACCAGTAAACATTCCTTTTTTCTCCATAGTTGCTAATTCAGCTTCGGCAACTTTGGTATTACGGCATTCTTGTAAGAATTTAGTCAATTCTGGATTATTTTTAGCAGCTTGTTCTGCTAAAGGATGACCAGCAGCAACGGCTAAATATGAAACACCATAAAAAGTATCAGGGCGAGTGGTATAAACGGTTACGGTTTCATCACTATCTTGCATTTTGAAAGTAATTTCTACCCCTTCTGAACGACCAATCCAATTACGTTGCATTGCTTTAACTTGGTCTGGCCAATCTGGTAGTTGATCTAAACCTTGTAATAATTGTTCTGCATAGTCAGTAATTTTAACGAACCATTGTGGAATTTCTTTTTGTTCCACTGGCGTATCACAACGCCAACAACAACCATCATTAACTTGTTCGTTAGCTAATACAGTTTGGTCGTTTGGACACCAGTTTACGGTTGAGGTTTTTTTATAAATTAATCCTTTTTTGTAGAGTTCGGTGAAGAACCATTGCTCCCATTTATAATATTCAGGTTTGCAGGTCGCAATTTCACGATCCCAATCATAACTGAAACCCAACATTTTAAGTTGGTTTTTCATATATTCGATATTGTCGTAAGTCCAAGTTGCTGGAGCTGCTTTATTTTTGATTGCTGCGTTTTCAGCTGGTAAGCCAAAAGCATCCCAACCAATTGGTTGCAATACGTTTTTACCGTTCATACGTTGATAACGTGAAATCACATCGCCAATGGTGTAATTACGCACATGTCCCATATGTAAACGACCAGATGGATAAGGGAACATGGATAAACAGTAATATTTTTCTTTGTGGGGATCTTGTTGAACTTTGAAGGTTTTATTGTCTTGCCAGAATTTTTGAATTCGACTCTCTACTACGTCGGGACGATATTGTTCTTGCATGGTAAGTTGTCCTATTTAGTACCAAAATTTAAATGAATATTTAGAATTAAAAAATGTGGTATAGAATAGCTTAAAATGCTGGTAATTAATAGGGCTTATGACAATTTTTGCTACAGTGTAGATAATCGTAAATCCTAGAATTCTTATTGGTATTAGGAGTGAATTTGAGTACACTTGCATTATGTTTGCAATGATGATCGTATTATGTCTGAAGTTTTTGTAGCGTGGGGAAATATCCACCAAACTTATCCATTTCATTTACAACCGCCACTTGTTTTTTCTGATGCAAACTCGCAGCAAACTCTGTTACCCAAGTTAAAGCAACAACGGCAAGTTGCTTATTTTTTATTGTGGCAAATATTACAGAAAATGGGATGTGCAGATCTGTTTTTACCAGGCATATCCAAAGATGAAAATGGACGTCCTTATTTAATTGCCTCAGGTGTTGATTTTAATTTCAGTCATTCAGGTGAGTGGGTAGCGGTCATTGTTACCAAGCGGACAGCCGCACAGGAGGTTGTGGCAGTTGATATTGAGCAACCAAGCAAAAAACGATCCTTTGCTCGTTTGCTGGGTTACTATGCCCAAGAGGAGGAGTTGCAATGGTGGCAACAGCATTCCAATCAAGAGATGGCATTCTATCTTAGTTGGTGTGCAAGAGAAGCGATTTTAAAAGCGAAAGGGCGTGGGATAGGGGCAATTTCTAAAGTTATCTTTCAACCACAACAAGCAACCTTTACTACTTCAGATGCGCCTAATGGGGTTTTACGCTTTTGCCAAACATTGCCATTTTATTTAGCTTGTTTTGTTGAACAGTTCTCAGCAGAACAATTTTATTGTTATCAATGGAATGATGACACTTTGCAAAAAGTGCATCTGAATTTTAGTGATTATTGTGTCGTAAATCGGGAGTCATTATGACAGAGGAGCATTTTGATCAACAGCATCAACATCGTTTTGTGGCGAAATTCGCTAATATTTTACAATGGATACTGAATTTTGCTTTGATTGTACTTGCAGTGATTTTAGTGTGTTTGCTAGGTAAACAAACATTTGAATTAGGCGAAATTTTAGTATTAAAAGCTAGTGATACCACGATTGCTTATGTGCTAGCAGAACGAATTGTTGTTTACTTTCTCTATTTTGAGTTTCTTGCATTGATTGTGAAGTATTTTAATGCAGGTTTCCACTTTCCATTGCGTTATTTTCTATATATTGGGATCACTGCGATGATCCGTTTGATCATTGTTGATCACTCTAGTGCATTAGGTACATTAGCAATTTCGGCAGCCATTTTATTAATGGTGGCGGCATTATTTTTAGCCAATATGGCAGAGAAAAGAAAATAGGAGTATTGAATATGGCAGAGGAATCAGTAATTCGCCAATATGGACAACAAGACATTGAGATGTTACATGATGAAGTGGTGTTTAAAGGGTTTTATACCATGAAACGTGTACAGTTCCGTCATCGGCTATTTTCTGGTGAAATGAGTGGAGTAGTGACGCGAGAAGTCTTAACTAAAAACGAGGCAACTGCAGTGGTATTGTATGATCCACAGCGAGATAATGTTGTCTTAGTTGAACAAGTCAGAATTGGTGCTATTGATCCGACTTCTAGTGCATCGCCTTGGTTGCTTGAATTGGTTGCTGGTATGATTGAAACAGGTGAAAAACCAGATGAAGTGGCTGTGCGTGAAAGTGAAGAAGAGGCTGGCGTATATTTGACGCAACTTTATCCAATTATGCAATTTTGGGATAGCCCTGGCGGTATGTCCGAACGCATCCATTTATTTGCAGGGAGAGTAGATTCAAGTCAAGTTGGTGGCATTCACGGACTTGCTGAAGAGAATGAAGATATTCGTGTTCATGTAGTAAAAAGAGAAGTAGCTTATCAATGGTTAGAAGAAGGCAAAATTGATAACGGTGTCGCAGTAATTGGTTTGCAATGGTTACAATTAAACTATGTTAAGTTGCAGGCTTTATGGCAATAATTCTGTGATAGAACAAGCAATTTCGAAAAAAATTTTTTAAAAAAATGTGCGGAAACTAACATTTTTACTATTTGCCTACTGACTTTTTTATTGAAATGTCTAAAGTAAGCAATAGAAATTTGAAAATATTTTAGGGGGCATTATGTCAGATCTATTTCAAGATGAATCGACTGGTGTGATCAAATTGCTCCAAGTAACAGACCCTCATCTATTTGCGGATGCGGATGGTGAGTTATTAGGCATTAATACTTTTGCTAGTTTCCAGCAAGTATTAAGCGAGGTGAAAAGTTCTGGCTTTGAGAGTGATTTTATTCTAGCAACAGGCGATTTTGTGCAAGATGGTAGCGAACAAGGTTATCATCGTTTTGTGAAGGAAATTGCACAATTAGGCAAAAAAGTTTTTTGGATTCCTGGTAATCACGATTTTCAACCTAAAATGGAAGCGGTATTTGATGTTTATAAAGCTGTTATGCAGCCACATAAACATTTACTGCTTGGCGAAAATTGGCAACTTCTATTATTAGATAGCCAATTATATGGTGTACCACATGGAATGTTGAGTGAATCTGAGCTAGCTTGGCTAGAACAACATTTGTTGATGTATCCAGAACGAAATACTTTAGTTGTATTACATCATCATCTATTACCAACACGTTCGGCTTGGTTGGATCAACATAATCTTAGAAATCCATATGATTTTTCTGAAGTGCTAAATAAACATCAAAAAGTGAAAGGCATTATCTATGGTCATATCCACCAAGAAGTGAATGCAGAATGGATGGGACTTCCCGTGTTTGCAACACCATCTACTTGTATTCAATTTAAGCCAGATTGTGCGCATTTTACGTTAGATAATTTGCAACCTGGTTGGCGAGAAATTACGCTTTATCCTGATGGACGGTTAGAAACAAAAGTGAATCGTATTAAAGAGAAAGTTTTTCTACCAAAAGATAATATGAGTGGCTATTAAAACAAATAGTAGAGATCGAGTAGTATTACGAGCTAGTTTTGCGTAATACTACTTGTTGCATTAAGCCCCAATGACAAAAATTGCGCTGTTCGATAACTAATGGTAATGGTGCAATTAAATCTTGTAACCGTAGGTTAATTGTTGTTCCTAATGCACTTGTAATGCAATCAAATCCTTTTCGACAATAACTCGCTTGTTGCCCATCAGGTAAGAATTTATCCCACAAAGAGATGACACCATTTGGCTTTAATACACGGACTGCTTCTGCAAGTAATTCTTCTGGTGTAGCAGTGACGGCTAAAATCAAATGTAATAATACTAGATCGCAAGATTGATCTGCTAATCCACTCTGTTCTGCACGACCTACGTGAGTTGTAACTTGCCAAGAGTAAGGTTGTTGCTGTAATTGCTTTTCTGCTTTCGCTAACATTTTGGCTGAAAAATCAACTAAAGTGAGTTTGCTATGAGGCATAAGGCGAGTTGCAAGATAAGGGATATCTAACCCTGTTCCCGCACCAGCGAGATAAATATGCTGTGGCGTATCAGTCCAAACCTGCTGTTGATCAAGGAGGGCAAATTGGCTTTGACGCATATTATCGGCAGCACGTAAGAAAAAATTATAGATTTTACTGTAATAATTCCAACGTGCTGCTGATACCATGATATTTCCTGATTAGTTTCTAGCTTGTTGTTCTTTAGCAGCTTGTTCTAATAACCATTCACATGGTTGGAAACGATCGCCATAAAGAATAACGTGTTCATTCAATGCTTTAACAATCGAAGTTGCCCCGATATATTGCATATAAGCGTAAATACCGCCACGGAATTCAGGGAAAAATAGCCCTAATACGGAAGCCATATTTCCTTCATCTTGACTACTAATGACACCTTCTTGTAAGCAACGAGCAGCTTCATTTAACATCATTAAAATACAACGACGAACGACTTGTTCTGATTCAAGATTATTTTCAGAGATCGTTTCCATAACATAGTAGATACTCTTATCGACCATAGTACGTTCTTCGGTTTGTGAATTATAAAGATAGAAACCACGGCGATTTTTACGTCCTTTACGATCATCTCGCAATAAATTGCCGAGTTTAGCTGGCACAGCAAAAGGCTTACCATAGTAACGTTCAAGATTTGGCAACATTTTTGCCAATAAATCTAATCCAAAATCGTCTAACATTGCTAAAGGACCGACTTCGAAACCAAACTCTTGTAATGCACGGTCAACAAAATCAACTGCTTCCCCATCACATAAACAATAAAAGGCTTCTAGTAGATATGGAATCAAGATTCGATTAACGAAGAAGCCTGGTTTATCTGCGACTAATAATGGAATTTTGCCTTGTTGAATTGCAAAATGAATAGCAGTTGCAATGGTTTTCTCAGATGTTTTTTCGTGAGGAATAATCTCCAACATTTTTCGTTGTGAAATTGGTGAGAAATAATGGAAACCAATGACATTTTCAGGACGATTAGCCACACTGGCAATATCCGCAATTGATAAGGTAGAAGTATTACTTGCAAAAATGGTATTTTCGCTATAAAAAACTTCGCTTTCTTGTAAGACACGTTGTTTTACTTCTAGCTCTTCATAAACGGCTTCAATTACAAAATCTGCATCTGGTGCTGCTAGGAAACGCTCTCCACCAGAAATTAAGTACATCATTTGCTGCATTTCGCCAGAAGATAACAATTGTTTACTCACTTCACGTTGTAATAATGAATGAGTCATATGTAATGCTTTGGTAATACCGCTTGGATGGATATCTTTAATTCTTACTGGAATACGGGCATTACGCACAGTAATGTAGGCAATACCAGCACCCATAAAACCACCACCAATAATAGCAAGTTTGTTGACATCTCTCACATTACCGCGGGTTTCATATTGTAAACGCATTGCACGTTTAGTTTGTTCAAGATCTCGTAATACCCGTGAATTTTCACTATTAAACAGTTCAATAAAAGCACGTTTTTCTGCTGCTAAACGTTCAAGTTGGGTAGGTTGTTTGAGTATCTCAATAATTCTAGACATTGCAGGATAATTATCGATCGGACCTAACCACTCTTTGTTTTCTGCCGCATCAAACAAAAAACGGCGAGAAAGCATATTATTATGTAAGTAATGTTGGACTTTTTGCCACAATACAGCTGTTTGTGAGAGGGTTTTGGCAACAAAATTTTGTTTACCAAAGTATTCATAGGCAGTAACAGTCAATAAACTAACAGGTACAACTTCATCAACACAATTTAAAGATTGCATCGTGTGTACATCAAATTTATCGCCAGAAAGTAAAAAGGATAAAGCATTTTTTAAGCCAACACGCTCAACAAGATAAGAGATTCCATTCGCAAAGGGAACAATACCTGAACGCACTTGAGGCATAGCAAATTGTGTATGAATATTATCTGATGCGATTCGATAACGACAGGCTAATGCCAATTCAAGGCCTATTCCATAACAAGCACCGTGGATCACAGCAACAGTAGGAAATGGTAGGTTTTGAATTTTTTCAATTAATTGATGTACTTGAGTGAGAAAGGCTTCAAGTTGTAGATCAGATTTACCAATTAAACTATTAAGATCGAACCCTTGTATAAAGTTATTCTCTTTTGCCGATTGTAGAATAAGTCCTTTTGTTTCTGCGGGAAGAGATGTTAAGAGATTATCTAATTGAGAAACAAAATCGGCTGAAAGTACGTTACGTCTTTTATCTTGTACATTAATTAGCAAAGTCGCAACTTGTTGCTCATCAATGCTTAACGTAAATGGAGATAATTTAGGTTGTTGTTGATTAATGTCCATTATTCACTCTCCAAAATCATTGCACCGCCAATACCACCTAAACCGCCTGACGCAATTAAGGAAGTACCACCACCACGTTGTTTTAACGCATATAAAGATTGAATAATTAAGCGTAGACTGCTTACTGCTCTAGGGTTTCCATAAGCAATTGAACCACCTAAAACATTAAATTTATTCATATCAATCGATCCAATTGCAGTAGAACGGTTTAGATGTTGTCGAGCAAAAGAATCTGATTCTAATAGTTTCAAATTTGCTAAAATTTGTGCTGAAGAGGTTTCGTGGAAATCAATTAAATCTAAATCATTTAATTGCATATTCGCATTTTCCAAGACTTTAGCAACAGAATGGGTCACACCAACAAACATATTTTTCCAAACATCATTAGCTGTCATAGTGTAATGACGGATATAACCTAAAATATTTAATCCTTCGGCTTTTGCAGTGTGTTCATTCATTAATAATACTGCAGCTGCACCATCACAAGAGTGAGAGGTATTCCAATCCGTTGCAGTACCATATTTTTTACCATTAGATGGTTTAAATTTTTGATAAAACTCTGGTTTTAAATTACGTTCAATTTGATTATCTGAAACTACAAACTTTTCATATGGAGGTGGAAAAGAAACCATTACTTGTTGACGTAATACGCCACTTTGCCATGCTTGATGTGCTAAGCGGTGTGAACGAGCAGCATATTCATCCAACTCTTGACGACTCAAATGAAAATCTTGCGCCATCTGTTCAGAAACATCAGAATGCGATAATTGAGTAAGGGGATCTTTTAGGTTGACAGCCTGTAATTTCAAATCTTGCCAACTAATTTGACGGAATAATCGATATTTTTCTTCGTAACTTTTTGCAGATAAAATTTCTCTAACGAGCTGAATGAGATGAGAATTCAAGCGAATTGGTGCATTTGATAATGAGTCTGCACCACCAGCTAGAGCATAATGGGCATTTTCCATAAGAATACTGTTACTAAGATTCACTAGCACTTGTAAACCAGTTGGACAAGAACTACTCACTGTATAAGATTGTGCGTGAGGCATATTGAGTAACAGAGAAATTTCACGAGAAATATTTGGAATATCAGGATCTTGGATAACTTGTCCAAAAACAACTTGTTCAATTTTTTGTTTAGGAATTGCTAAACGACTTAGAAGGTCATTCGCCACCATTGCACCAAGATCTTTTGCTTTTGCCTCTTTAAAGAGCGTATTTTGCTTAATGAAAGGAGTACGAAGACCATCTACTACGGCGACTCGTGCGCCTTTTGATGTCGTTAAAATTGGCTGTTCAGACATAGAGTCCTCATTTTATTAAAGTAATATTACTAAATTGTAGCGCATTCTATACTAGAGCGCGATAACTGGGAATAGGGACGCTTCTCTTTGTTTTTCTAAAAGTGATTAGGTAGAATAGCCAACAAAATTGCCGAGATATTCAAAATGACTAAGAAAAAAGTAACAAAAAAAGATAATACAATTGCATTAAATAAACGAGCCAGACACGATTATTTTATTGAGGAAGAAATTGAAGCAGGGCTTGCTTTACAAGGTTGGGAAGTGAAATCACTACGAGCAGGAAAAGCGAATATTGGTGATAGTTATGTCATTTTCCAACGTGGAGAGGCTTTCTTGTTTGGAGCAAATATCACGCCATTAAATGTTGCTTCTTCTCATGTGGTTTGTGATCCAACTCGTACTCGTAAGTTGTTATTGAGTAAAAAAGAAATTGATTCTTTATTTGGTAAATTTAATCGTGATGGTTATACGATTGTCGCGCTTTCTTTATATTGGAAAAGTGCATGGGCGAAAGTCAAAATTGGCATTGCCAAAGGTAAAAAACAACACGATAAACGTGAAGATATTAAAGAGCGTGAATGGAAGTTAATGAAAGATCGCATTATGAAGAATGCGGGACGTTAATAAAAATAAAAAGCCTTAATTGTACTGATTAAGGCTTTCTAACATTTAAATTAAGAATTAAATAGAATTATTTAAAAAATCTGCAAGTCTTTGTTTTGGTAATGCCCCTACTTGGGTTGCTACAGGTTGACCATCTTTAAAGACGATTAAAGTTGGAATACTACGCACACCTAAATCTCTAGGGGTATTTTGGTTTTCATCAATATTGATTTTGACGATTTTTACTCTGCCAGCAAACTCTTCAGCAAGTTCATCTAAGATTGGCGCAATCATTTTACAAGGACCACACCAAGGTGCCCAAAGGTCTAATAATACTGGTACATCTGATTGGAGAACATCAGCAGCAAAATTTGCATCACTAGAGTAAACAATTTTATCACTCATAATTTAATCCTTTTGTTAAAAAAATAATAAATAATGATCTATTTTTTAATCAATGTTAAAAACGTGGGTGGCATTATAACACTATTCTCTAAAAAAATATGAATTCCAGTGATAGGAGCTATTGATACATAGTTGTTAAATTCTTGTTATTAACTATTTATTCCTATCAAAGTAAATTTGCACAAGGTTTATGTTGTATAAGTTGAGCAATATTATTTAGAGTTACTTCCGAAATACTGGTTAAAGCCTCTTCGGTTAAAAATGCTTGATGTCCTGTCAACAAGACATTATGACAAGAGGATAAGCGGCGGAAGACATCATCTAAAATGACTTCATTGGATTTATCTTCAAAGAATAAATCACGTTCATTTTCATAAACATCCATACCTAAGGCACCAATTTTGCGGGATTTTAATGCTTCAATAGCAGCTTTAGTATCAATTAATGTTCCACGACTGGTATTAATAATCATCACGCCATCTTTCATTTTGTCGAAGGCTTCGGCATTAAGTAAATGATAATTATCGGTTGTTGCAGGACAATGTAATGTGATCACATGTGAATGTGCATACAATTCGTCTAATGAAACATAAGTAGCACCTAATTCTTCTGCAATTGGATTTTTAAAAGGGTCATAACAAAGAATATTCATACCAAAGCCTTTAAGAATTCGCATTACCGCAATACCAATTTTACCTGTACCAATGACGCCAACAGTACGTCCGTGCATATTAAAACCAATTAAACCTTCTAATGAAAAGTTTGCTTCACGAGTACGTTGATAAGCACGGTGAATACGGCGATTTAATGTAAGCATAAGACCAACAGTATGTTCAGCTACTGCTTCAGGAGAGTAAGCTGGGACTCGAACAACTTTAATTCCTAGTTCTTTGGCAGCAATTAAATCAACATTATTAAAACCTGCACAACGTAAAGCGACAATATGGATTCCTAATTGTGCAAGCTGTGTAAGGACTTCTCGATCGGCATTGTCATTGACAAAAATACAGACGGCTTGGCAACCTTCTGCCATTTTAGCCGTACGCTTACTGAGCATAAAATCAAAAAATTCTAGCTCAAAGCCATACTTCACATTAACGAGTTCAAGATATTTTCGATCGTAACTTTTCGTACTATAAACAGCAATTTTCATAATAATACTCCTTGTTGAGATATCTATCTTACCCCTTCTTTATAGACAGGTGTTAAAGGAAATCTCTTTTTTCTGTGAAATTATTTTATTGCTAATGGGAAGAAAACGAACAATTTTAAGGAAATTTAGAATAAATTGAGTGGTACGAGCAGATAAATGCTGCGATTTTCGAGAAAAACATTATAATGTTGGCTTTCATTTAGAAAATGAAGAGGGAAACTATGTCATTTCGTATTTTGCTGTTAAATGGGCCAAATTTAAATATGTTAGGGAAAAGAGAACCTAAACATTATGGTAAACAGACATTACAAGATATTGAGAGTAATCTACAACAAGCTGCAGCACAATACGATGTGGAACTGACGTGTTTTCAATCTAACAGTGAAGAGAAACTTATTAATAAAATCCATGAAAGTTTAGGTATCGTGGATTTTATTTTGATTAATCCAGCAGCGTTTACGCATACGAGTGTAGCACTGCGAGATGCTCTATTATCAGTTGAAATTCCTTTTGTGGAAATTCATCTTTCCAATATTCATCGTCGAGAACCTTTCCGTCATCATTCATACCTAAGTGATGTTGCTGTTGGTGTGATTTGTGGTTTAGGTGCGGCGGGATATCAATATGCGTTACAGTTTGCAGTTGCACATTTGCAACAGCAACAAGCAAATTAATCATTGCCACAGTATTTAGTGGTTTGTCGATTAAACATTAACTTATAACGGATCAAACTATGGATATTCGTAAAATTAAAAAACTTATCGAATTGGTTGAAGAATCAGGCATCATGGAAATTGAAATTTCCGAAGGTGAAGAATCAGTACGTATTAGTCGTGGTAATGTTGTTGCCGCACCAGCACCAGTAATGCCTCAATCGATTGTAGTTCCTCAGCCAGTAGCTCCTGCGGTCGCTGATTCAACAGCAAAATCTGTGCAACCAGAAGCTAAGGAAGCTGTTTCTGGTCATATTATTCGTTCTCCAATGGTGGGTACATTCTACCGTAGCCCAAGTCCAGATGCTGCTCCGTTTGTTGAAGTTGGTAAAACCGTTAAAGTTGGGGATACCCTTTGCATTGTTGAAGCAATGAAAATGATGAATCGTATTGAATCTGATAAAGCAGGTGTTGTTAAAGCGATTTTAGTCAATGATGGTGATGCAGTAGAGTTTGACGAACAATTAATTGTTATTGAATAAACTCCGTCAATATGCGATACAACGATTTCCCTAATTGTGTCGTTAAATTTTAACTCATGGATATAAGTTATGTTAGAGAAAGTGGTTATTGCCAACCGTGGTGAGATAGCATTGCGTATTTTACGGGCCTGTAAAGAATTAAATATCGCAACGGTAGCTGTTCATTCCACAGCAGATCGTATGTTGAAACATGTGCTACTTGCAGATGAAACGGTATGTATTGGACCTGCACCTTCAGCAAAGAGCTATTTAAATATTCCAGCAATTATTGCCGCTGCTGAGGTAACTGGTGCAGATGCCATTCACCCTGGCTATGGTTTTTTATCTGAGAATGCAGATTTTGCTGAGCAAGTAGAACGTTCGGGTTTTATTTTTATTGGTCCAACAGCTGATGTTATTCGCTTAATGGGGGATAAGGTCTCTGCGATTGAGGCAATGAAAAAAGCAGGCGTTCCTTGCGTACCAGGATCAGATGGACCATTAGGTCGTGATATTAATAAGAATAAAGAGATTGCAAAACGTATTGGTTATCCAATTATTATCAAAGCTTCTGGCGGCGGCGGCGGTCGTGGTATGCGTGTGGTTCGTCAAGAAAGTGCGTTAGAAGAAGCGATTGCGATGACCAAGGCGGAAGCAAAAGCGGCGTTCAATAATGATATGGTGTATATGGAGAAATATTTAGAAAATCCTCGCCATATTGAAATTCAAGTCTTAGCGGATACACATGGTAATGCGATTTATCTCGCAGAGCGTGATTGTTCAATGCAACGTCGTCATCAAAAAGTTGTAGAAGAAGCACCAGCACCAGGTATTACTGAAGAAATGCGTCGTCATATTGGTGAGCGTTGTGCAAATGCTTGTAAAGAAATTGGTTATCGTGGTGCGGGTACATTTGAATTTCTCTATGAAAATGGCGAATTCTATTTCATTGAAATGAATACACGTATTCAAGTAGAACACCCAGTTACAGAAATGATTACTGGCGTAGATTTAGTGAAAGAACAATTACGCATTGCAGCAGGATTACCACTGTCATTCAAACAGGAAGATATTAAAGTGCGTGGTCATGCGATTGAATGTCGTATTAATGCAGAAGATCCATCTACTTTCTTACCATCGCCAGGTAAAATCGAGCATCTTCATTCACCAGGTGGTTTTGGTATTCGTTGGGATTCACATATTTACGGTGGTTATACTGTTCCACCTAATTATGATTCAATGATTGGTAAATTGATCAGTTATGGTGAAGATCGTCAGGTGGCCATTCGTCGCATGCAAACGGCATTGAATGAAACCATTATTGAAGGGATCAAAACTAATATTCCATTACATGAAATGATCCTATCTGATAAAAACTTCCAAAAAGGTGGAACAAATATCCATTACCTAGAGAAAAAACTAGGATTAAATGAGTAAATAAAAAATTGGTAACGTATCAATTTTTATTTGTCTACCACATAAATGATTGAAAAACGGACCTAAGTGTCCGTTTTTTATGTTAGTAGTATGCGAAATAGTTAATTTTTCCACCATAACAAACCTGCAATGACAATAGTAAAGATAATAAACCAAGTAATTTGTACTTTTGCATTTTGTTTATTCATTGCTTTTCGGTGATCAATATCTTGGGCTAAGCGTTGTTGATAAACTTGTTTTGCCGCTTCGTCATGTAACGCTGTTTGGCAAAAAGGGCAGTGAGTTAATTCTTCATTGACTTTTTTCTCACAATGTGGGCAAGAAAGCATAGTTTTTCCTTTGTTGAATGAGAAGTTGTGGACGTTACTATAACGAAAACCAATGTAATCACCAATCAATAATGATCTATTTTTTAGGAATAAACTTCATAAAATTCAAAAAAACACCTATTATTTTAAATAAAATCTATACAAATGTTTTTAATTATAAAAAATTTATTGTTTTTTTGCTAAAAATGGTAGATAAAAATTATTTTTTATCTATACTAGCTAGAAATAATTCAATTTATATCAAAAGAGGTTTTTTGTATGTGTGGATTTGTATTTTCAGCTTCGGCTCAGCCATCAGAAGCATTTAAACGTAGTTTCGATCATATTTTTCATCGTGGACCAGATCATCAAGCTGTTATTTATGCAGAGGGAGCAACTTGGGGCTTCCATCGTTTATCGATTATGGATTTGAGTTCACAAGGTAATCAGCCGTTCCAATATGAGGGAATTTCGCTTATCTGTAATGGTGAAGTGTACAATTACACAGAATTAAAACAACTTTTATCCTCAAGTTATACCTTCCATTCAGGCAGTGACTGCGAAGTATTAATCCCGTTATATCAACGTGTAGGCGTTGATGTAATGATGAAAATGTTGGATGCCGAATTTGCGTTAGTTTTAAAGGATAGTAATACTGGGACATTAATTGCTGGTCGTGATCCGATAGGTATCCGTCCAATGTTTTATGGTTATGATAAAGAAACAGGTGAGATTGCTTTTGCCTCTGAAGCAAAAGGTTTAATAGATTGGTGCCAAGATATTCATCCTTTCCCTCCAGGACATTATTATCTCAATGGTGAATTTATTTGTTATAACGATATTGCTGATCCTAAAGTTGTAGTAGATCAAGATTTAGATACCATTACTAGTACATTACGTACCAAATTAGAAAGAGCCGTTATTAAACGTTTACATTCTGATGCACCATTAGGCTTTTTATTAAGTGGTGGCTTAGATTCTTCATTAGTCTGTGCAATTGCACAAAAACATTTAGATAAACCAATTAAAACTTTTGCAATTGGTATGGATACCGATCCAATCGATTTGAAATATGCGAAAGAGGTGGCGGATTATCTTGGTTCAGAACATACTGAAGTGATTATGACGAAAGATGAAGTTCTTGCTGCATTAGAAAAAGTTATTTGGCATTTAGAAACATGGGATATTACAACTATTCGAGCCAGTATTGGTATGTACTTAGTTTGTAAATATATTCACGAACAGACAGATCTAAAAGTACTGCTTACGGGTGAAGTGAGTGATGAAATTTTTGGTTATAAATATACCGATTTTGCGCCAAATGCAGCAGAATTCCAAAAAGAAGCACAAAAACGTATCCGTGAACTCTATATGTATGATGTATTACGTGCTGACCGTTGTTTAGCTGCTAATTCGTTAGAAGCTCGTGTACCTTTTGGTGATATTGATTTTGTTGATTATGCAATGAGTATCAATCCTGAAAAGAAAATGAATGTTTACAACAAAGGTAAGTATTTATTACGCCGTGCTTTTGAGGGGACAGACTATTTACCAGATAGTATTCTTTATCGTGAAAAAGCCGCATTTAGTGATGCCGTTGGGCATTCAATGGTTGATCATTTAAAAGCCTATGCAGAAAGCAAATATAGTGACGAAGATTTAGCAAAAGCAGCAGAAAAATATCCGTATGGTACGCCATTTACTAAAGAATCTTTACTCTATCGTGATATTTTTGAGAAGTTTTACCCAGGACAAAGTCATTGGATTAAAGATTTCTGGATGCCAAATAAGGAATGGGAAGGCTGTAATGTCAACGATCCAAGTGCACGTGTTTTAGGCAACTATGGGGATAGTGGTAAATAATTCATCAAATAGAAGGACTGGAATAAGCCAGTCCTTTTATATTTATAAGTGCGTGAGAGAGCACTTTTTATGGTTATAATGTACTACTATCGATTACAAAACGATATTTTACATCTCCTTTTAACATACGTTCATATGCTTCATTAATTTGTTCTGCTTTAATCAATTCAATATCGGCTACGATATTATGTTCAGCACAGAAATCGAGCATTTCTTGTGTTTCAGCAATACCACCAATCATAGAGCCTGCAATAGCTGCTCGTTTACCAATTAAAATAGAAACATTTGGTGATTGATGTGGATCCGCAGGTACACCAACTAATGTCATTGTGCCATCACGTTTTAATAATGCAGTAAAAATATCTAGATTATGTGATGCAGCGACAGTATTTAAAATGAAATCAAAACTTTTAGTATGTTTTGCCATTTGTTCAGGATCTTTGGAAACCACAACTTCATCTGCACCTAATTTATGTGCTTCTGCTTTTTTCGATTCAGAAGTAGTGAATGCAACAACATAAGCACCCATTGCATGAGCAAGCTTAATCCCCATATGTCCTAAACCACCGATACCAACGACACCAACTTTTTTGCCAGGACCAACATTCCAATGACGAAGTGGTGAATAGGTTGTAATTCCAGCACAAAGTAATGGTGCCACAGCGGCTAATTGATCTGCACTATGTTTAATTTTTAATACATAGTTTTCATCAACAACAATTTGTTGTGAGTATCCACCTAAAGTATGTCCTGGTGCATCTTGTGTTGGACCATTATAAGTGCCAACCATATGTTCACAATAGTTTTCTAATCCTTCTTTACAGTCATCACATTCACGACAACTATCGACCATACAACCAACACCAACAAGATCGCCCACTTTGAATTTAGAAACATGATGACCAACTTCAGTTACTCGACCAACAATTTCATGTCCAGGTACACAAGGATATAAGGTTCCTGCCCATTCAGAACGAACTGTATGTAAATCAGAATGACATACACCACAATAAGCGATCTCAATTTTTACATCATGATGTCCAGTGGCACGACGAGTAATTGTTAACGGTTCTAAAGGCTTATCTGCTGCATAAGCACCATATGCTTTTGTCATAGTTTTCTCCTAAAACATATATAAATGATGAAATGAATTAGATGTAAATATGGTACGATAATTATTATTTCTATTAAATTTATTAATTAGAATTTCATAATTCCTAAAATAGAAACTATGTTAAATAAATTAGAAGCATTGAAAGTTTTTTGTGTTGCAGCAGAAACGTTGCAATTTAAAGAAACAGCAAATCGGTTAGCAATTTCTCCGCCTGTTGTCACTCGCATTATTGCTGAACTAGAGGATCATTTAGCTGAACCTCTATTCCAACGTAATACTCGTCAAATTAAGTTGACAGAATTTGGGCAGCAATTTTTACCGCAAGCTAAGCAATTATTAGATGAAACAGAACGTTTATTTGCACCTACTCGGCGTAGGCATAATCAAGATATGTCTGGGTTAGTGCGGATTACTTTACCAGAATTACCTGATCAAGAACATATTTTACAAGAACTGTTAGCAGCAATCGCACCTTACCCAGATTTAATGCTGGATTGGCATAAAAGTGAAATTCGTATGAATGCCATTCAAGCACAAATTGATTTGGGGATTCGGATTGGTAATTTTTCTGACGGACGTATGATTACGCGTAAAGTAGGCGAAGTCACAGAGAAAATTGTAGCTGCTCCTAGTTTATTAACAAAATATGGAATACCAACAGATGTATTAGATTTACAAAGAAATTTTCCGTTATCTGCTATTTTTGATGGTAATACGGGAAGAGTATGGAGTTGGTATCTTAATGAGCAAATACAATTTACACCAAATCGTCCGCAGTTTATTGGTAGCGAAGGGAATATTACGTTACAAGCTGCATTAGCTGGTCGAGTGGTTGCTCATCAATTAGATTGGTTAGTTGATCCTTATTTGGCAACAGGAGATTTAGTCGAACTATTCGCCGAGATTCCAAAATATCATTGGCCAGTTTATGTTTATCGTCCACAACGAGCTGTGACACCAACTCGAGTAAAAGTTATTTTTGATTTACTTGTGGATATTGTTGGCAGGCGCTTTAAATAAAGTAAATCCCTCATACTGTTAATATGAGGGATGAAATGAGTAACCTAAATTTTTTCGAGGTATTTGAAGATTATTTTATTTTAAAATTTCATCAATTCGAGCAGAAGCGGCTGCTACGGCTTCTTCAGCTTTATAAGCTAAACCTTCCACATGAATAAATTCAACGTTTGATAAGCCAACAAAACCAAGAGTTTGTTTTACCCAAGGGCTTAATGTATCAAATTCAGTACCAGCATACTCACCACCACTCGTAACGAAAGCAAATACTGGAACATTTGGTAATAATCCTTTTGGACCGTTTTCGTCATATTGGAATGTAATGCGTGGACGAGCAATATAATCAATATAAGTTCTGAATGTAGCAGGGGTAGTAAAGTTATAACGTGGTAACCCTAATACAATATAATCTGCATTTTTTAATTCAGCGATTAATTGTTCTGATAGTGCGATTGCATTGCGTTGTGCTTCAGTATCGGTAACACCAGCACGAATAGCAGCCACAGTTTCGCTATTTAGCAGCGGTACTGGATTAGCATCTAAATCACGATCAACAATTTGAACTTCAGGCCATTTTGCTTTTGTTTTTGCGATAAACTGATCAATAAGTTGATTAGAAAAGCTATTTTGTCCATTTACAGAAGTACGTAAAACTAAAACATTACTCATAAAAAACTCCTCAAATTTAATGTGAGATGATTATTTGATTTCATTATGCCTGTTTTCTAAGATTATCTACTGCCCAAGCACCACTGCCAGCTGCTGCAATATAAAGGAAGATAAAGCAGAATAATACAGCTGCTTCACCACCATTCAATAGTGGTAATAAAAATGTTGAAGTTGAAGCATGGAACATAAAGTAAGCAACTGCCATTTCACCTGATAGGATAAAAGCAACTACTCGAGAAAATAAACCAAGTACCAATAAAATACCACCGCATAACTCAAGAATGCCACCAATTCCTAAAAGAGAGAAAACCGATAGACCATCGAAACTAGCAACGTGTGGTAAGGCAAATAATTTGGCACTACCGTGTAGTAAAAATGTATAACCAGCCACAATTCTTAATATTGCTAAAGCATAAGTGTGCAATGGTAGTGAGATTGTCATAAGTTATCCTTTTCTTATCTAGTGAATCAAAACGTGGCTAAGTATATTGATTTCGATATTGGAAAACTATATCGTTTATAGAAAAGTATTTTTTCTTAATAGGAAATAATTATGGATACATTACAGAGTATGCGAATTTTTCGTCAAATAGTAGAAAACGGTAGTTTTAGTAAAGCCGCAGAGAAAATGGATCTATCAACCTCAATGGTGAGTAAACATTTATCGCATCTTGAGCATTATTTACAAGCAAAACTTTTGCATCGCACAAGTCGAAAGCTCAGTTTGACGGAGATGGGAGCACAATATTACCAACGTTGTGTGATTGCTTTAGATGATCTAGAGGAAGCGAAACAGATTGTGAGTCAAGGAACGATTCATCCGCAAGGTACACTCAAAGTAACGATGCCAGTATGGTTTGCAACGTCCTCCTTTGCTGAATTATTAGCCGAATATCGCCGACGTTATCCCAAAGTGAATTTACAACTTTCTCTAGATAATCATCGGGTAGACTTAGTCGGACAAGGTTTTGATTTAGCATTACGTGTAACTACACATTTATCAGATAATTTAATTGTGAAACCGATTGCGACAATGGCGTTCCATTGGGTAGCCAGTCCACAATACTTAACAGAATTTGTGAAACAGCCTGAACAATTATGGGAGCAGCATAAAGGATTAGTTCCGACCTATACTCATCTTAATCATCCATTTACAGATACGATTGCTAGCGATAATACTTTAATGCTCTATCAACTTGCTTTAGCTGGGCAAGGTGTGGCGTATTTACCAGGCTATTTATGCGAAGCGGCATTACAACAAGGAACATTACAGATTATTCCTCACCCAGCAAACCGCAAACATACTTTATATGCAGTTTATGTGAATCGGGAGTTTATGAGTGCGAAAGTGCGTAGTTTTATCGATTTTATGGCAGAGAATTTTCCGCAATGCAAAAATGAGCCAGAATACCAATTTTAATTCGAAAAAAAGGCACTATCAGTGCCTTTTTCATGAGCACCTAATATAGGTTACGCTGTTAATGCTTTTGGTTTAATTGCAGCATACAAGACGCCAGTAACTAAACTACCAGCTGCGATAGCAACAAGATAGAGTAAGACTGGTTGAATAGCACCTGGAATTGCTAATACGAAAATGCCACCGTGCGGTGCCATAAGCTGCACGCCAAACAACATTGATAATGCACCAGTAATTGCACCACCTAACATACAACTTGGAATAACACGCATTGGATCGCGTGCCGCGAACGGAATTGCTCCCTCAGAGATAAAACATAGACCAAGTACAAAAGAGGCTTTACCACCTTCTAACTCATTGGCAGTGAATTTTTTACGTGCAATAAAGGTTGCGATACCCATACCTAAAGCAGGCACCATACCCGCCGCCATAACTGCTGCCATTGGTAAATAAGAAGAGGAAGCTAATAAACCTACACCGAATGTATAAGCAGCTTTATTCACTGGACCACCCATATCAAAGCACATCATTGCACCGAGGAGAATACCAAGTAAGATAGCACTGCCTGATTGCATTCCTTTTAAGAATTCAGTCATACCGTTCATTACCCAAGCAACAGGACCACCAACGATATAGATCATAATTAAACCGACAGCGAGTGTTGAAAGGAATGGAATAATTAAGATTGGTTTTAGGGCATTCATAGTTTGCGGTAATTTCACATGCTCATTAATTGCTTTTGCAATATAACCAGCTAAGAAACCAGAAATAATACCACCGATAAAACCAGCACCTAAAGAACTCGCTAACATACCACCCACAAGGCCTGGAGTTAATCCAGGGCGGTCTGCAATAGAGTAAGCGATATATCCAGATAGAATTGGAATCATTAAAGCAAAGGCACTACCACCACCAATTTTCATTAATGCTGACGCTAAAGTTCCTTCTTGTTTAAAGGCTTCAATTCCGAATACGAAAGATAATGCAATGATCAAACCACCAGCAACCACCATTGGCAACATATGAGAAACGCCCGTCATTAAATGACTATAAATGCCTTTTTTCTCACCTTTCTCTTTATTATCTGCTTTTTCGGCAACCGCTTCTTTTTTGTAATGATAGGTTTTCGCTTCTTTGAATGCTTTATCAAATTCTTGTGCGGTTTTCTTTAATGCTAAACCAGTTGAAGTATGATACATCAATTTGCCATCGAATTTACTGAGATCAACATCAATATCTGTAGCAATAAAAGCAAGATCTGCAGCAGCAACATCTTCAGCCGAAATAAGGTTACTTGCACCAACTTGACCACGGGTTTCCACTTTCACATTCCAACCTTTTTGTTGGCAGTAAGTAGAAATCGCTTCTGCTGCCATAAAAGTATGTGCTACACCTGTTGGGCAAGCAGTAACTGCAACAATATTTAATGGACGATCTTGTGCAACAGGTGCTTCTGATACGATTTCATCAGTTGCTTGATAAGTAGTAGCAGTAGCAAATGCTTGTTGGAAAGTAGTTTCAGGTGCATTGAATGCTTGTTCAAATGTAGTGAGATAAACTTTTTTACCTGATAATACTGGGGTGTTATTGATTTGTTGCCCTAAGACAATCACAAGTTCAGCATCTTGTAATTGGGTTACAACTTGATGATTTTGTTGGGCAGCAATTTTTGCAAACATTTGTTTTAATAAGAATAACGTCGCATTGCCACGTTTTTCTTGAGAAAGTAGAGCGATATTCATAAATTATTCCTCAATTTTGCTAATCTTAACTTGGTCAAGTAATTGGTTTAATGCTTGTTTATCGGCAACACCAACATTACTTTGGGATACTGCCATCGCTGATACAGCAGAGGCGAAGCACAAGGTTTCTTCTTGGGATAATTGTTGTTGCGTACCATAGATAAGTCCTGCCACCATAGAGTCGCCTGCACCTACTGTACTGACAACATTGGTACATTTAGGTGGTTGTGCTTGTAATACACCTTTATCGCTAATCCAAAGCGAACCTTCTGCTCCCATAGAGATAATGACATTCGCAATGCCTTGTGCGTGTAGCTGTTTCGCAGCAGTAATAATTTCTGCAAGCGAATTCAATGGCTTACCGATCCAGGCTTCCAATTCACGATGGTTTGGTTTGACTAACCAAGGAGAGGCTTTTAAACCAGCGGTAAGCGCTGCATTACTACTGTCTAATACCACTTTAGTTTTTTGTCCTAATGCAAGTAACCATTCTTTAAAGGCTTCTACCTCAACGCCTTTTGGTAAACTGCCACAAACTGCAACCAGATCGTAATTCTTTGCCCAAGCAAGCGAATCTTGAACAAATTGCTGCCATGCTTCAGAAGAAACTTGATAACCTAAGAAATTTAAATCGGTAACATCCGCTTCAGTTTCGGTAATTTTGACATTAATCCGAGTTTTACCTGCAACACGTTGAAAGCGATCTTCTAAGCCAAGTTGTTGGAATAACTGAATAAAATCGCCTTGATTATCTTGCCCTAAAAAACCACTTACGGTAACAGGTAGATCTAAATCATGCAGCACTTTGGCAACGTTAATCCCTTTACCGGCAGGATAAATACCTAAGGTTTCAACAGTATTTACCTCACCGAGTTGGATTCTTGGTAATCGTCCAATAAGGTCAAATGCTGTATTGAGTGTAATAGTCGCAATACCTGGCATATTATTCTCCTAAGCCCGCATTAATGGCTTCACCAATACCTTTTAATGCTTGTTCAGCATCTTCACCTTCAGCAACGAAACAGAGGCGTTGACCTTTAGTGGTACCTAAGCCAACAACTTTCATCAAACTTTTTGCACTGACAAATGAGGTATCACGATCAAGGTTTTTCACTTGAATAGTAGATTTATATTTTTTCACTTCATTAATTAAGACCGCAGATGGGCGAGCGTGTAAACCATGTTCATTCTTGACGATAAAAGTTGCCTCTAATTGACCTGCTGCTGCGTGAGTAGCTGTTTTAGTATTTTCAGCAGACACATCAGTTTTGTTTTCACTGCTAGTTGTAACTTCAACGACTTGTCCTTGCAATGCCGCTTTTACTTGTTCAACATTGCCATTTAACAATGCTTGTTGACATTGAGGATCGAGTAAATTAACTAATAACTCATCAACTTTTTGATCAACACTTGCGACAGTGACTAATGCAGCAATTTGTTTATTGTTATGTTGAAAGGCTTTTTGTGGACGAGCAACAGCAATTGCATTTTTCTTATTACCTGAAGCACTATCATTTACCCAAATGCCATTACCGATTGGTAATGCAGCAGAAATAATGAC
Organism: Gallibacterium melopsittaci; assembly: GCF_042433085.1. Lineage (NCBI taxonomy): Bacteria > Pseudomonadati > Pseudomonadota > Gammaproteobacteria > Pasteurellales > Pasteurellaceae > Gallibacterium > Gallibacterium melopsittaci. The sequence goes on along the minus strand of NZ_JBHLWA010000013.1, from coordinate 93,618 downwards.
TTCACTTACAAATTGACTATCAACTGCAGCAGCTTCTTGTAATTTTGCGGCGTTAATTGCAGTCAATGTTAATAGACTATTAGTATCAACATTTAATGAAATTAAAGTGGAATCAACGATACTGGCATTAAATAAATTAATAAATAATTGTGGATCAGTCGTTTTTGCTAATTTTTCAGCAATATCTTCATCACCAAGTAAATGAGTTAATTGACGTAAAATAGCAAGATGTTCATCTGATTTTGCCGCGATTCCAATGACTAAATATGCAATGTTGTCGTCACTCCATCTAACGCCATTTGGAAATTGGAAAATTTGTACTCCAGTTTGTTTGACTAGGTGACGAGTATCCAACGTTCCATGAGGAATAGCGATACCATTACCCAAAAAAGTTGATGTTTGTTGTTCACGAGCAAGCATACCTTGTAGGTAGCCTTCTTCAACTAAACCCTTGTTAATAAATGCTTGAGCTACTGCTGTGATGGCTTGTTGCTTGTCATCAGCTTTTTCACCTAGATGGATGTCGTTTTCGATTAAATTAAACACGAGGACTCCTTAGATTGTTGTCAGTCATAAAAAAATCGACTAATTTTAACCCAATTTATTGGGGGAGTAATAGGAATCTTGAGGAAAAAATCAGTTTTTTGATTAAAGAGGAGGTTTTAGCTAAATCGTTTTAGATATACCATTATTTATTCTAAATAAGTAGTATAAAGGGAGCAAATGCTCCCTCTGACTATTAGCAAACCTATTATATTTCATTGTAGGTGGGTTTATTAGACGAGATAAATAATAATTTATCTTTCTTGTAAAGCTTGCTTCATCCGTGTAATTGGTTTGATAAGATATTGGAAGACAGTTTTTTCTCCTGTTTTAATATCTACAGTTGCAATCATACCTGGCAATACAGGTAATTCATTCCCATTTTTATCAGTTAAATGACTACCTGAAGTACGAATCAATACGCGATAAAACGAGTTATTTGGATTTAAATTTAAGTCGCTTGCTTGACGTTTGTCTTGTAGTGTACTTGGACTTAGTAACGTTACTACCCCATCTAACCCGCCATAGATAGCATAGTCATAAGCACTTAATTTTACGACAGCTTTCATACCAGGGCGAATATAAGCAACATCTTTAGGATTAATATAGGCCTCAACCAATAAATTATCCTCTACAGGAACAATTTCCATAATATCCTGACCAGCAGAAATCACGCCACCAATCGTATTTACACGGATATTTTTCACAATTCCTTTCATCGGTGCACGTAATAAAGAACGTTCTACAGGATCCGCTCGTGCAGCGAGATTTTCTTTTGCTTGATCAAGATCTCCCTGAATACGAACTAATTCATTACTCGCATCAGTAATATATTTATGTTCACGCTCTGAAATTTGTAATGCCATATCGTTTGCAGATCGTTTCATACGAAGCAATTCAACTTGTGACACTGCTCCTTTAACTACCATAGGTTCAGTTAATGCTATTTCTGAATCAAGTAATGCTTTACTTTCACGAAGAGTTCTTAATGCTTCATTTAGAGCATCTTTTTTTGCTTGATAAACCCCTTTTTCACGTTCATGCATTTCAGCAGGAATAGTATCGGGAAAAACTAATGGTTTACCAGAAATTTCTGCTTTTAACCGAATTGCAATTGCTTCTAAGTTATCTACTTTGGCTTGTGTTTCACGTAAAATAGCAGAAGTACGAGTATCGTCTAATTTTAGCAAAACTTGCCCTTTTTCGACTAAATCGCCTTCTTTTACCAACATTTGGTTCAATATACCAGGATCTAAACTTTGAATAATTTGCTCACGGCTATTTGGAATAATTGTCCCTTGTCCACGAGTGACTTCTTCAATCTTACTAAAATAAGACCAAGTCAAAAAAACAACTAAAAATGCGGCTAATAACCAAATCATTGCAAATAAACCTGTATGTTTTTCCTCTTGCAATGCTGCGTGTAAATCATTTAAAAGGTGAAGATCTTTATTAGACACTTGTTCACCTGAGTTTTTTACTGACATTGTGGTAGAGGCTTGTGTAGGATTTACCACTTCAGTTGTTGAAGTGCTGTGCTCTTTATTTTGTTGTTCTTGTGTCATCACTTTAATCTCACACTATGCTTGATTTTCTTGTTGTGTTGTAGATGTATTTTGTGCTGGTGAGGCAGAAAGTTTTTTCAGGACTGCCTCTTTTGGTCCATCCATAATTACTTTTCCGTTATCTACCACAACAATCCTATCAACTAACTGTAAGACTTGTGGTCGATGAGTAATTACAACTAAGGTTCTATTCTGTAACCATTGTGCCAATCCAATTAATGCTTGTTGTTCGTGGAATTGGTCTAATCCAGTAGTTGGTTCATCAAGTAAAACAACCTTAGGATCTTTTAAGGTCATTCTAGCTAAAGCAACGGCTTGTTTTTGCCCACCAGATAATCCCATACCGTTTTCTCCCAATTGCATATCTAAACCACGAGGATGAGATTGGATAAGCTCCAATAAGCCAAAGCGTTTTAAAGACTGTAATAATATTTGATCAGATGGAAAAGAATCCATTCTGCCAATATCCAGATTTTCTCTTAAAGTTCCTAAAAATAGACGAGGATTTTGTTCTAATAATAAAACCTGATTGCGTAAAAAATAGGGATCGAGCTGTTGTAGATTGATGCCGTCTAACGTGATATTTCCTGTCGTTGGTACATATAACCCTACACCGAGTTTTAATGCAGTAGATTTACCACTTCCAATTTTCCCCAGAATAGCGACTTTTTCTCCTGGACGAATTGTTAAATTAAAATCATCTAATGCTAATTGACTGTCTTGTTGATATTTAAAACTTACATTTTTAAACTGTAAGTGTCCTGAGACTTGTTTCAAACTAATGTAATCCCGATCGGTAGATTTATCGATAGGTTTCGAAACAATACTATCTACTCCTTTTAAAGCTGTCCAAGCTTGTTGAAAACGGGTAGCTAATCCTGCGATTTGACCTAATGGTGCTAAAGCACGTCCCGATAAAATGACAGAAGCAATTAATGCCCCCATTGTGATTCGAGAAGTCGTATCATCACTATGAATTAAATAAGTTCCGACAATTACAAGAATAACTGTATTAAGTTGTTGTAATGCGATCATTATATTGATTACAAAGTTACTAGTATCTTTTACCTTGATCGAAGAATAAGAACTTTTGGCTGTATAGTAATCCCAACGCTTTTGTGCCCATGACATCGCATTATTATTTTTAATTGTTTCTATCCCTTCAATCGCCTCGACGACCAAACCTTGGCGTTGAGAAGATTCACGCATGGACTCATTAATTGCTTTTGCTAAAGGAAATTGTGCAAAAATGCCAATAATGATCACAGTAGGAATAATAATTGCTGGTACTAAAGCAAGCTTTCCGCCAATAAGTGCGATTACACCAATAAATAAAATCAGAAATGGTAAATCAACAATAGTTAGTAAACTTGCACTCGTTAAAAACTCACGCACTGATTCAAAATCACGCAAATTATTTGCATATGAGCCAGATGAAGCAGGACGATCTTGTAAACGTAATGCCATCACACGTCGAAATAACATAGAACTAATAATTAAGTCGGCTTTTTTCCCCGCAATATCAGTTAAATGTCCACGGATCATTTTTGCCATAAACTCAAAGAAGATTGCAATCACTACTCCAATACTTAATACCCAAAGTGTCTCATAAGCTTGGTTCGGAATTACGCGATCATAAACATTCATTACATAAAGTGAACTAATTAGTGCTAATGAATTAATAATGAAAGTTGCCAAGATAACTTGGTAATAATATTTCTTAAAACGCCAAATAATTTTAAAAAACCAAGTTTTAGGTAAGGCATATTCAGGTAATTCAGAACGAATATCTTTAGCTAAACGCGGTTTCATAAACCAACAATACCCAAGATATTTTTCTATTAACTCCGCTTCGCTAAGTTGTGAAGTGAGATTATCTAGTTGTGTAATTGAATAAACTCTTTTCCCTTTTTCATCTTGTGTAATATTTGTAATAACTACTGCTTCTTCATTATGTAGTAATGCCAATACAGGCAAAGCAAGAGAAGGAATTTCGTGTAATGCACGTTGTGATAAATGATTATCGAATCCTTCACTACGTAAATATTCGCAAAGTACAGAAAAATCAATACTATTACCTGTACGGCGGATAGAATGCGTTGCTAGAGTTGGCACAGATAATGGAGAGCCAAGTAATTGAGTCATTAAAGCAAGGTTTTCAATAATAAGTTTCATAATATGATCTAAAAATTAGTTTAAATTTGCTGCCCAATGGAAAGTCATTCCTTGTGAATAGAGATAATCTAAATAAGAATGACGGAATTGATATTCAGTAATGACTTTACTGAGTTCAGCATTTAATAATTCATTTTCTGCATTTAACAGATCAAGTAAAGAACGTTTCGCAATAGAAAATTGTAATTTATAAAATTGAGTGACTTCATAAAGAGAATTAACTTGATTAGAAAGTGTTTTAATTTGTTTACTATATTCATCTAAATTAATTAACGCATTTCTTGTTTTCTCTTGTAGATCTAAAATAGTCTTGTTTAAACGATTTTTTTCTGCATTTAATAATTGTGCTTTTTCCTGCACACTGTAAGTGTTGGCCCGATTAAACATATCCCAAGAAATAGTTAAATAAACTTGGCGATCATCTTTTGTCACTTGTCCAACTAAGTCTAATTTTGGATAACGACTTGCTTTTTCGGCTTCTAAAGTCGCATAAGCTGTTTTTATGTTAGCATCTGCTGTTTTATAAGAAGGATGTAAACGTTGAGATTGTGAAAAATGCTTTTTTAGTATAGTTGTTGTCATTGAATGAAAAGGATCTTGTAAACTGGTTCGACTGAGCCTAATACCAGAATAGCGCTGTAATTGACTTAAGGTATCTTGAAGATCTCGCTCAGTGGTATTCATCTGCTGCTTAACAGCAAATAAACGTGCTTGTGCTTGAACAAATTCAGAACGTCTGCCATCATCATTATCAGCAATAGCACCAATTTCTTGAATAATAGTTTGTAAACGAGCTAATCCTTGAGACTGAGCTGCTAAAGTATCGTTATATCTTAATGCTAATAAATAGAGTTCTGTAATACGATAAGCTAGATTTTCTCTTGTTTCGTCATATTTATAGTGCAAAGATTCTTCATTTGCGACTGAGGCTGAAATTTTCTTCTCAACAGCCCCAAATGAATAGATATTCATTGAAGCTGAAACGCCAGGTGTAAACTTTGGCTGATCAGTATTATTATTTCGAGAGTACTCTTCTAATGATTGTCGTCCAAATACTGAGAGTGTTGGATAATGACCTGAAATAGCTTGTTCAGTCTGATTATGAGCTACCATTGTATTTGTTTTTGCTTCAAGTAATTCTGGATCGGTAGCAAAAGCATTATTTAAAATTTGTTTTAATGTAAATTGATCATTTGCATAAATATTATTTGTACTAGCTAAAGAAAATATACAGCTAATCAATGAATGAATTAAGAACCGTTTTTTCATATATATGCTCCACTTAGGTATTTATATTAATTTTTATAGCATCTTAATAAAAATAAATTCTTAACTATATAGTAAAAATTACAGAAATTCTTATGATAATAGCTATTGATAAAATAGGTAATTTCTATTTTTTGCAAAATTTTAACATTGTGGAAGAAGCTATATTGGAAAAGGATGGGTTTTAATTGTAGAAGATCAAGACTAATCTGACAGCTGACAGTCCTCCGTTTTAAATTACCGTGCCTGTCAGATTAATTTGAGTTTAAATTCTTTTCCGCCTAAATACACTTTCCATCAAGTAATGTGCTATTGGTGTTCTTCATAGCGGTTTTTATTGTATATAATTTGGCAAACGCCACTTTACTATAAGTGTCAATAAAGATTTGTTGGTAAATTCTCCCCACGCCTTTGATATTCCCAACATAAAATGTATCTTGTGACCCCAAATAACCAAGATGTGCTGTGTCGATTTCGTCACAAACCATCTCAACTTATTTTTTATTATTGCCTAATTTAACTCCTCTTGGCATTGTGAACAATCTCCTGTCATAAGATTAAATTAGGCAATGATAAATTATCATCAATTATAACTCCTTTATGTTATCAACTATCCTAACGTTACTCAGTAAATATTCAGAGCTTTTAATCAGATCAAAATTATTTACTACAATATAAATTACATTCAAATAAAAAACCCTCCTAACGGAGGGTTTAAACTTATGCAATAATACCAATTAAGTTTTTATCTACATACACAGTTACACCATCAATAGTTTGATATCGATAAGCATCTACTTGAGTTATAGTCGTCTCTTTTACTCCCAATAACTCATTGTTATTGTCTGTATCTAATATCAAATCTTTCATCAATACTTTTCCGTTCTCTGGCAAAGTAAAGGTTGTGGTCGTGCTACTCTTAGTTGATTTATCTAAGCCCAAAATCTGATTACTTGATTGAACCAATGCCCCATCTGAATTTAGGTATTTTGCACCATCTGTACCATAAATCACTAAATCCTGCGATCCTTTATTTTGGTTAAGATAGTTATAAAAAGATACCTGATTAGCTGTACCATTTAAATTTAAAAATTCTAAATTTTTAAGATTTTGCATAGCAATTACTGCTGAACCTCCATCTGAAAAGGTTGAGTTTGAAGCAATACGTAATACATCCGTACCAGATCCAAAGTCAATAATTGTATTTGAAGCAGAGGATAAGCTAGTATCTAGTTGGGTAGAACTCGGGCCTGCTTTAAGGTCACCATAAATAACGAGTAAATCATCTCCTGCCCCCATATGAATTCTATTAGAACTACCTATACGAGTGGTATAAATAGCATCGTTGCCATCAGCCATATCAATATAATTCTCAGTGGTTAAACCTTGGTTATAAGCAGTAATAATGTCATTGCCAGGCCCCATACCTACATAAGTATTTTGCATAATAGCCGAATTTTTGTTATAAACATCAATAACATCATTTCCACTGCCTCCGTTGATAACAACTCCTACATTACCCGTAAGATCGGATTTACCTGCATCGAAGAATTTCACGTCAACAGGCGAAAATGCTGATGTCGAGAAATAGTCATTACCACTACCTAAATTTATTGTAATAAAATTGCCCTCATTGCTTTTACCATTATCTGTAGTTTTTTCTACATAAATCACATCATCATTATCACTGGATTTATTAGCACTACCTGCTTGATAAGTTTGCAGTTGCCCATTATATACATTACTATCTCCAGGATAAGCATTATCATTCCCGTGAGAATACCCTCCTTTATGATTTGGGCCTCCGCTTTCATTAAGGTTAGTTGATAAACGGGTTAAACGAATAATTGGTTCAACAGGCCTTGTTTTATCTGTATCTGTAATTGCTACTCCATTATTTTTCAAATCAACAATTGTTGCTGTTACATCGTGGGCTATACCGATATCCAATTCATCAAGGGAGTTACGCCCTGTTAAATCTTTAATCCCTGGAATGGTAATCGTCCAATTTCCATCATTTTGAATAACATTACTGATTCCGTAGGTACCAAAGGTTTTACCATCAATACTAATAGACACATAACGCCCCGCTGCATTGGTTGAGGTTCCTGATATTGTCAAGCCTTCATATTTAGCATTACTATCAATAATTGCATAATCATTTGCATCAGTGCCTATAGGATTTTGAGAATAACCGTTAATTGTTGTGATATCAACCGTAGCTGTCATAGCTGTTGTTACTACATCTATATCCGTAGCTGTTGCTCCATATTCACTAGTAACCGTTGCTTTGAATTGATATGTTCTACCTTGAGAGAAACCAAAGTTTTTATCAAGATTGATTGTCCAATCACCATTAGTATCTGTTGTTGTAGTGTAAGTTTTCACAACACGTGTTGGGGCATAAGTTCCATCAGCCTGAACTGATAATCCACTCTTCGCTTGTTCAATAACTTCTAAGGTTACTGTTTGACCTGCTCCAACATCAGTTTTACCTTTTACAGCAAAACCATTTGCATTGTCTGAATCACTGATAGAAGCATATTGGTTTGTATCGCTATTATCAGTAAATGCAGCTTCTGATTGGGTTTCGCCAGCAATTTCAGTAATATCAATTTTAGCCGTTAAATCAACATTACCTGTACCACTATTACTATTTGCTTCATTACCGGCTGGATCTTTTACTTTAGCAGTTGCTGTGTAATCTCCAGATGGTAAGTTGCTATCAGGCACAACGCTATAATTGCCACTACTATCTGTTGTCGTTGTTACAGTTTGTGTAGAACCATTGTTGTAAGTAATGGTTACGGTAACCTCTGTTCCTGGCTCAACACCTGTTACTGTTCCTGTAATGGTTGGTTTTGGTGTTTTGCTCGTTGCTGGTACAGTAATACTAATAGTTGGTGCCGTGGTATCTACTACGGTTAAGTCAATATCAGTATTGGTATTACCTGCTTTATCTGTCGCTGTTGCTTTAACTTGATATGTACCATCCGTTGCCCAAGTTGCATTGGCTGGAACATCGACAGTCCAAGTACCGTTCTTCACAGGGGCAGTATAACTTACGCCATTACCAATTTGATCACCATTTTCTTTCAAAATCTCAACGATAACGTTTTCAACACCAGTTTCAGTAGAGCCTTTAATGGTAAAGCCTGCTTCTTTTTCTGCTTTATTCACATAGGAATATTTATCAGTATTTCCTGTATCGCCTGTACTAGGCTGATCATCACCAGCAATATGGTTGACATCAACCGCTGGTTTAGTGAGATCTGCGTTTACTTTATCCGTATCACGCCCTTCATTACCAACTTTATCACTTACTGTCGCAGTAAAATTGTAGGTTTTGCCATCTTCAATCCATGCCTCATTAGCTGGCACATTGGCAGTCCAAGCTCCATTAGCTACTTTTGCTTCATAGGTTGCAACAGGGTTGCTAGCATCATCTGTGTTATACACCTTGATACTCACTGTCTGATCATTTTCAGCATCAGTCGTTCCTGAGATAGTAAAGCCACTAGCTTTATCTGAGCTGTTAATATAAGCATAACTATCATCATCGCCTTGATCATCACCAGATTGGAGTTCTCCTGCAATCTGATTAATATCAATCACTGGAGCTGTGGTATCAACAGTATAATTTTTCGTTCCTGTACCTGTTGCAGGGTTACCTGATGGATCAGTAACGGTTGCCGTTGCTGTTACCGTTTGAGGGTTTGCACTAGCCAATTCGCTACCATCAACTTCAACACTGAAGTTACCCTCGTTATTGCTTACGCTAGTAACCTTAGCTGGGTATCCTTTACCGTTAACGGTTACTGTAACATCATCGCCCACTTTAACATCAGGACTATTTACTTTACCTGTAATGGTAACTTTACCGCTACTTTCCGTTTTATTCACAACATTATCTTCAGTAACATTATCAACCATTACGCTCACTGTTGGAGGCGTTAAATCTGTTGCCGCAGTGCTATCTGAATCTTCTGCTGTGTTACCTGCTGTATCTGTTACAGTCGCTGTAAAGGTATAGACCGCTTGATCTTTGATCCATTCTTGGCCAGCTGGAACTTGCATTGACCAACTTCCTCCTGACACTGTAGCTATATCCGTGTAAGTTGCCACAGTTGAGCCACCAGAATCTTTTACAGTAACTGTTACTTTTTGACCATCTTCAGCATCTGTTGTACCCGATACTTTAAAACCATCTGCTTTATCTTTGATATTGATTGTGGCATAGCCGTCTTTATCCGTATCGCCTTGGTCTTCACCTGCAATATGAGTAATATCAATCGTTGCCGTTGTATCCACGGTATAAGATTGTTCTCCGCTACCTGTGCCTTCATTACCCGCTGTATTGGTTACCGTTGCTGTCGCTGTAACTTTTGGTGTAGAAGCATTTTTCAGCTCACTACCTGATACCGTAACCTCAAACTCTCCTTGACCATCAGTAACCTTCTTAACGCTGGTTTCATGTTTATTACCGTCAACAGTTACCACCACTTTGTCCCCAACTTTCACATCTGGACTAGTGACTTTACCTGTAATCGTAATGTTATCTTCACTTTCAGTTTTATTTACCACATTATCATCCGTAATTTTATTCACTGTTACGGTTACATTTGGTAGGGTTAAATTAGTTTCTGCTGTTTTATCAGGATCTTCTGCTGTATTACCCGCTTTATCCGTTACTTTAGCTGTAAAGGTATAAACTGTTTTATCAGTAATCCAAGTTTCATTAGCTGGAACATTCACTGACCATTTACCAGCCTCTTCAACTGTCGCTGTGTAACGTGCCACCTCGTTTGTGCCGTTTGAAACGGTTACTGTAACAGTTTGACCTTGCTCTGCATCCGTTGTTCCTGATACTTTAAAGCCTTTCTCTTTATCAGTATTATTAATCGTTGCATAACCATCAGCATCTGCACCATTCTGGTCTTCTCCAGCAATGTGATTAATATCTATCGATACGTCTTTATCAACCGTATAGGTTTTTGGCGAACCAGGTACTTTACCTTTATTACCTGCTTTATCGCTAGCTTCAACTTCCACTTCAATTTGTTTATCGCTGTCATTATCTAATGCTGAACCTGGTACTTTAATTGTAAAGTTACCGTCTTTATCGACTTTACCTGTATATGGATTGTTATTAACCGTTACTGTTACTGTATCACCCTCAGTAAATTCACCTGTTACTTTACCAACCACTGGCACTTCTGGTGAATCTGCCTCTTCTTTGTTGATGACATCATCATAGCCTACTGTGGTAATGGTTACTTGAGTAGTATCACTATTTGGTGGAGTGAGATCTACCACTGTTAAATCAATATCGGTATTGGTATTACCTACCTTATCAGTTGCTGTTGCGATAACTTGGTATGTACCATCTTTTACCCAATCTGCATCAGCTGGCACATTGGCTGTCCAAGTTCCATTTTCAACTGTTGCCGTATAGGTTACGCCATCACCGATTTTATCGCCATTCTGTGTGCGAATTTCAACAATAACACTCGATACATCTGTAGCATCAGTAGAGCCTTTAATTTCAAACCCAGTTGCTTTTTCAGTACTGTTCACATATGAATAGTTATCTTCATTACCGCTATCCGCTCCTACTTGCTCATCTCCAGCAATATGAGTTACATCAACTGTAGGAGGTGTAATATCCACGTCATAATCTTTTTCTGTTGTCGCTTTACCCGGATTACCTGCTTTGTCTGTAACTTCAATTGTCGCTGTTACTTTCGGTGGCTCTGCGCCTGATAACTCTTGACCTGGAACCTTGATACTAAAGTTACCCTCTTCATCTACTTTACCTGTATATGGGTTGTTATTAACCGTTACAGTTACCGTATCGCCCTTATTAAACTCACCTGTTACTTTTCCTGATACTGGGATCTCTTTACCTGACTCTTCCTGATTAATAATATTATCTGGTGTAATAGGGTTTAAAGTAATGGTGGTCGTATCATTACTTGGTGCCGTTAAGTCAGTTTCTGCTGTCTTATCTGGATCTTCCGTTGTATTCCCTGCTTTGTCTGTTATTTTCGCTGTAAAGGTGTAAACGGTTTTGTCTGTAATCCAATCCTCATTAGCTGGAACTTGCATTGACCAATTTCCTCCAGCCACTGTAGCTGCCTCTGTGTAAGTTGCCACAGTTGAGCCAGTAGAATCTTTTACAGTAACTGTTACTTTTTGACCATCTTCCGCATCTGTTGTACCTGATACCTTGAAACCCTCTGCTTTATCTTTGATATTGATTGTAGCATAGCCGTCTTTATCCGTATCGCCTTGGTCTTCACCTGCAATATGATTGATATCAATCGTTACACTGGTATCAACTGTATAAGTTTTCGGTGTGCCTTCTACAGTAGCCGTATTTCCTGCATCATCGGTCGTCGTAATGCTTATTTCAATGGTCTTATCATTATCTTCTACCAATTCTTTACCTGGAACATTAATAGTAAAGTTACCGTCTTTATCGACTGTATCTGTATATGGATTGCCATTAACCGTAACTGTTACTGTATCGCCCTCTTTAAACTCACCTGTTACTTTACCAACCACTGGCACTTTTGGTGAACCAGCCTCTTCTTTGTTGATGACATCATCACCGCCAATGGTTGTAATAGTAATGTTTGTGGTTGAGCTATTTGGTGGTGTTGTATCAACAACCGTTAAATCAATGTCTGTATTGGTATTACCTGCCTTATCAGTTGCGGTTACTTTAACTTGGTATGTACCATCTTTTACCCAGTCTTCATCAGCTAGCACCTTGGCAGTCCAACTTCCATTCTCAACAGTAGCCGTATAGCTTGTGCCTGTTGTAGTTCCATCTTCTTTTAAGATTTCAACTACAACGGTTTCAGTATCTTCCGCCGTGTTACCACTGATTGTAAACCCGTCTGCTTTCTCTTGTTTATTCACATAAGAATAGTTATCCGTGTCCCCTGTATCTTGCCCTACTTGTTTATCATTAGCAATTTCAGTGGTATCAACTGTTGGTGGCGTGAGATCGATTTCACCATTACCATTATCTGTTCCTGTGTTACCGGCTGGATCTGTAACCTCAACGGTAACATTATAGTTGCCCTCTGGTAATTCATTTGGCACTTCTACACTATAAGAGCCATCAGGGTTAACTGTGGTGGTTACTGTTTGAGTATTATTATCTTTATCTGTAATCGTTACAGTTATAGTTGATCCCGCTGGTGCGTCTGTTGTACCAATAATTTCTGGCGTTGTATCCTTGGTTGTTGAAGGTACATTAACCGTTATGTTTGGTGGTGTGAGATCGATTTCACCATTACCATTATTTGTTCCTGTGTTTCCAGCTGGATCTGTAACCTCAACGGTAACATTATAGTTGCCCTCTGGTAATTCATTTGGCACTTCTACACTATAAGAGCCATCAGGGTTAACTGTGGTGGTTACTGTTTGAGTATTATTATCTTTATCTGTAATCGTTACAGTTATAGTTGATCCCGCTGGTGCATCTGTTGTACCAGTAATTTCTGGCGTTGTATCCTTGGTTGTTGAAGGTACATTAACCGTTATGTTTGGTGGTGTGAGATCAATTTCACCATTACCATTATTTGTTCCTGTGTTACCAGCTGGATCTGTAACCTCAACGGTAACATTATAGTTACCCTCTGGTAATTCTTTTGGCACTTCTACACTATAAGAGCCATCAGGGTTAACCGTAGTCGTTACTGTTTGAGTATTATTATCTTTATCTGTGATCGTTACAGTTATAGTTGATCCCGCTGGTGCATCTGTTGTACCAGTAATTTCTGGCGTTGTATCCTTGGTTGTTGAAGGTACATTAACCGTTATGTCTGGTGGCGTCGTATCTACAGCATAATCACGATCCGTTTCTACTGGAATTTTCGAACCTGTTTTATCTGTTACCTCTACTGTAGCAGTAACTTTAGGTTGGTCTGCCTCAGCTAAATCTTTACCTGGCACATTAACAGTAAAGCTACCGTCTTTCTCGACTGTAGTTGTAAATGGTTTATTATTCACCGTTACCGTTACTTTATCACCCTCAGTAAATTCACCTGTTACTTTACCTGAGATTGGAATATCTTGTTGAGATTCTTCTTTATTGATAACATCATCTGGTGTAATTGGATCAAGCGTAACATTCGTTTTTACAACTTCATTACCTTTATCTTGCGGTTTATTGCCGTCTTTATCCACACCTTTATTACCTGCTGGATCTTCTACTTCAACCTCTACATCATAGTTACCTTCAGGTAGCGAATTAGGTACTTCAATACTATAGTCGCCATTTTCATCTGTTTTAGTCGTTACGGTTTGAGTATTACCATCTTTATCTGTAACAATCACGGTGACCGTTGTTCCCTCTGGCACATCCGTTACATTACCTTTAATCGTAGGGGTTTTATTAGTAGTGATATCTGGTGCATCAACAGTAACGGTTGGAGGCGTTGTATCAACAACCGTTAAATCAATATCGGTATTGGTATTACCTGCTTTATCAGTTGCGGTTACTTTAACTTGATATGTGCCGTCATTGTCTGTCCAACTCGCATTCGCTGGCACATTGGCTGTCCAAGTTCCATTATCAACAGTGGCAGTATAGCTTGTACCTGTTGTCGTTCCATCTTCTTTTAAGATTTCAACTACAACGGTTTTAGTATCTTCCGCCGTGTTACCACTGATTGTAAACCCGTTTGCTTTCTCTTGTTTGTTCACATAAGAATAGTTATCAGTGTCCCCTGTATCTTGCCCTACTTGTTTATCATTAGCAATTTCAGTGGCATCAACTGTTGGTGGAGTAGTATCAATTTCACCATTCCCGTTGGTTTTACCTGAGTTACCATCAGGTGTTGTTACCTCAACAACAACATTAAAGTTACCCTCTGGTAATTCATTTGGCACTTCTACATTATAAGAGCCATCAGGATTAACAGTAGTGGTTACTGTTTGGGTATTACCTTCACTATCCGTTATGGTAATAGTAACTGTTGAACCTTCAGGTGCATTCGTTTCTCCCGTAATTTCAGGAGTATTATTTTTAGTTGGATTAGGAACAACAACCGTAACATTAATCGCAACCCCTGAATCGCTATGATTAACTTGTATCCCTGCGGCGAGAGGCAATAAAGCTAATAACCACCAAGGTGAAAATGCCCATAGATTACTAATTGGATCTCCTCCCAATGCTTGTCCTGCACTATTCCCATCGGCTAATAATGTAACGGCATCTGTTTGTAATGTACTTTCAGGAACATAAGGATAAATTTGACCATTTTCATATTGACCAACCAATAAGCAATCATTATTTTCTTGATTATAATAATCTTCAATTATCAAGTCTGGTTGCTCAATATCACTCCCTTCAAATGCAATAACTAAGTCATCACCAACTCGCTTCGTCATAATATTTTCTGGGGCAAATTGTGTTTCTTCATCAGTGAATTGATAATGTACTTTAGCTTGTGCTTTGATTTTAATTAATTGACCTTTTTCTAATTTTAAGGTCTGAATGGTTTCTTTGCTGTTATTAATATTTAAAATGATTGTTTTTGACATTTCTATATCCTAACTACTTATGTTTTTTTTCAATATTTTAATACTATTAAGGCTACTTATTACGATTAGTGTGTAATACAACTTCTACTCGGCGGTTAGGTTGATTACATAATTGTTGTTGTATTTTGTTATTGGATTGAATTTGACAATTAGAAACAAGTAAATTTTCAGAACCTTTGCCTTCAACACTAATTAATGCTTCTGCAATACCATTATCCACAAAAACTTGTTTAACTGTATTGGCACGTTGTAAGGAAAGTTTCTTATTATATTTTTCACTTCCCATAGGATCGCTATACCCTATTATTTCTATTTTCTTGATATCTAATCCATATTGTTGAATATCCATAGCAATTTTACTTAATTCTTGTTTTCCAACCGTTAGCATAGATTGATAATCCACTTTATTAAATGGAAATAACGCTGATGCTTGTAAATCATAATGTTTAGTTACTGAACAATTTGTATAATCTACTCGAGATAATGTATGCGATTGGCGAGGCATGCTTTCTAACTCTTGTTTAGCTAAGCTCTCTTCTACTGGAGTTAGGCTCGGTTTGCCATTTATATTTATTACTTTGAAAAAGCTGATTTTCCCTTGAGGTAAACTATAGTAAGCTCCTAAGTTAGCTTTATTGCGATAGCCAGGATCTTGATGAGTAAATTCAGAATATAAACGTTGGCTATCAGGGCAAACCAATGTCTGTGAATACGCATTAGGCTGTAAAGAGGCTAAATACTCACCATTTACATAAATATTAGTTGTTGCCCCTTCAATTGCATTTTGAGTACGATAAACAATCAGTGAAGAACGGTTTTCTGGAATATCCTGCTGATAGCTTTCCTTTTGAGTATTTTTCCATGATAAGGAATTTGGAGCTGTCGTACAGCCAAACATTATTAGAGTAAATAAGGCGACTGAAAATGATTTTAATATTCTCATAAATTTTCCTTGTTATTTTATTAAAATTGATAGCAACCTTTGTAAAATTTAAGAACGAGCAATAATAAGGCATATACTTATTAATGTAAATTCCCCCCCCCCTCCCCTTTTCGCTCAAAAAACTTACAAATAAGATTAAAGCCAGCCCATTTAAAATCAATGATTAACGGTTATAAAAATATAAATTATTAATAGTGAAAATTTTACGTAAGTATGCTCTTTTATCGTCATCAACTTTTAACTTAAAAAAATCAATTAATTACAAATAACAAATCCGCAAAAGGAGGTATTTTTATTTACAATAACTTTAATAAAGTGTAAGTTTTGTATTTTTTGTTTTTATTGGTTTTTGCTATTTGTATAACTTAAAGCCTAAATACCTATTTATAAGTACGACTTATGCAATATAAATAAGCTCAAAATTTAGATGAACTACTGAATTTATTTAAATTAGGTATATAGTTTTAATACATTCTTTAAATTCAACCTTGAAGTGCAACGTTTTTTGAAAACAAGTTGATAAAGTAAGATGTGCAGTGTTGCACTTCGTTTATTAGCGGAGGAGCAGTAAGTGTATTTAGCGTTATACAAGGGTAAACGTAACGGTAAATCGCTTTATGCATACTGGTGTAGATTTAGTGATTGGTTAATCCGAAAGTTTACTCGAGGACAATACTCATATTGTGGGATCGCCATCAAAAAAGAGACTAATTTTACCGACCGTTACAATTTTGATTTTTATTATGAGGGTTACTCATCATCGGTGTGTGCGTAAAAATTAACAATTACATTATAAAATATATACAATATATAAATGAATTATTAATCTTAGAGAATCAAAGTATGTTGATAAGTTTTAAATATTTAAGGTTGATTAAAAATAAAATGGAACAATTTCATAGAGAACTCTTGCTTTACTATATTGTATAGAGTTACTCGATGTTAAATAGAATAATAATTTGAGGGAAACAAAATTTGCTTCCCTCTCTTATAGAAAAAAATAATTAGTTTATTAGATAAATAAACTGCCCCACATAAAACCGAATAATACAGAGAGAGAAATTGCAATAACACCTGGGATAATGAATGGATGGTTAAATACAAATTTACCAATACGAGTTGAACCAGTGTCATCCATTTCTACTGCAGCAATTAAAGTTGGGTAAGTTGGTAATACAAATAATGCTGATACAGCAGCAAATGCTGCGATTGCAGAAAGTGGAGATACCCCAAGTAAAATTGCAGTTGGGTATAATGCTTTAGCAGTTGCAGCTTGTGAATAAAGTAGAGTACTTGCAAAGAATAATACAACAGCAAGCATCCAAGGGTAGTTATTTAATAGATCCGCAGAAACAGCTTTGATTTCATTGATGTGACCAGCAACGAAAGTGTTTCCTAACCACGCAACCCCCATTACACAGATTGATGCAGACATACCTGATTTGAATGTTGCTGCAGAAGTAATTTTACTTACATCAATCTTACAGAAGATAGTAATTAATGTAGCAGCTCCTAACATAAAGCTCACGATAGCTTCATTACGTGGTAATACTGGATTATCAATTAAGCCTACAGTTTTACTGATTAAAGTTGCATAGAGCATAACGACAATTACAGTTGCTAAGAAGATTGCAACAGAGCGTTTTGCATATGGTTTAATTTCAATTTGAGTTTCACCACGTAATTTAATTAATCCTGCTGCTAAACGGCGTTGATATTCTGCATCATCTTTTAATTCTTTGCCTAAGAAATTACAGATGAAAGCAGTAATCATACAAGCAACAAAAGTAGTTGGAATCCAAATTGCTAATAATTCAAGATATCCAATACCATAAGTTTTTTCAATTTCACCAGCAAGGTAAACTACGGCTGCTGAAATTGGGGAGGCAGTAATTGCAATTTGTGAAGCAATAGTTGTAATAGATAATGGACGAGATGGACGTACACCTTGTTCTTTTGCTACTTCTGCAATCACTGGAAGAATAGAGAATGCAGTATGACCTGTACCAGCACAAACAGTCATAAAATAGCCCACTGCTGGTGCAAGGTAAGTAATATATTTTGGATGTTTACGTAAAATATGTTCTGCCCATTTTACGAGGAAATCCATACCACCAGCGACTTGCATTGCAGCAATTGCCATAATTACTGACATGATGATAGAAATTACGTCAAAAGGGATTTCACCTGGTGTTAAGCCTAACATTGCTAATACTACGACACCTAAACCACCAGTAAAGCCAATTCCAATCCCGCCTAAACGGGTACCTAAAAATATAAAGAATAGTACAACTAAAAATTGTAGCCAAATCATATAAGTTCCTTGTAGTTTATAAATAACACACAACAACAGAGTATTCAGATTGAACTGCTATAATACTTTGCGGCTAGAATTCTAGCAGTTTTTAAACGTAGATTCTTGAGTTAGATCTAAAATAGTATGTTATTCAGACGAGTTGATTGAAAAGTGGTTGAATATTATTCAGGTAAAGTTTTAATCCAGAAGAAAAAGAGCCAATACTGAATAAGTAATAAGAGCAGAATGGCGACTTTGCCGAAAATATTAGGAATAGTATATAAAGGAAATGCCATCATCAGAGTAGAGATAAATAAAATATATAGTTTTGTTTTTTTTGTTAAGGCACGTTGCTCATGAAAGGTTTTTAAGTATTTATGGTAAATTGGTGTTTGTTTAAACCAGCTTTCTAATTTGTGGGAACTTTTACCGAAGAAAAAGAGAGTACATAAAAGAAATGGCGTTGTTGGTAAAACAGGGAGAAAAATGCCTAAAATGCCTAATCCCAGTGATAAAAAGCCAAGAAAAATATATAAATAACGTAACATATCTAGAATCTTTGGAAGTGTCGTCTTTTTATGCAGCAGAAACGATTTTTCATCTATGCTACATTAAAAATTATTACTAAGTTTTTGAGAAAAATTCTTATTAATATAACCGTTTTTATGGTTCATTGAAAGGAAAAATAATAGGGGCAACAAGTATCACCCCTTAATGTTTAGATTAATATTCTAATTTTGGTAGCGATTTATTTTCTATTACATCTTGATCAATAACCACTTTCTTCAAACCTGTTAAAGAAGGTAGGTCATACATTGTATCTAATAGAATATTTTCGACAATTGAACGTAAACCACGAGCACCAGTTTTACGAGCTAATGCTTTTTGTGCAATCGCTTTTAATGCTTCTGGTGAAAACTCTAACTCTACATTTTCGAGCTTAAATAGTGCTTGATATTGTTTAATGAGAGCATTTTTTGGTACGGTAAGAATATTAATTAATGCTTCTTCATCTAGTTCTGCTAAAGTAGCAATTACTGGTAGGCGTCCAATAAATTCAGGAATTAAACCAAATTTAATTAAATCTTCCGTTTCAACTTGCGTAAAGAGTTCAGTAATATTTTGCTCATTTTGTTTACTATTAACTTCTGCACTGAAACCAATACCACGATCTTTGTGAGTACGTTTAGCGATAATTTTATCTAGTCCAGCAAATGCACCACCACAAATAAATAAGATTTTTGAGGTATCTACCTTCAAAAATTCTTGTTGTGGGTGTTTACGACCACCTTGTGGCGGTATAGAAGCCACAGTTCCCTCAATTAATTTTAAGAGAGCTTGTTGCACACCTTCGCCTGAAACATCTCGAGTAATTGATGGGTTTTCAGATTTACGAGAAATCTTATCAATTTCATCAATATAGATAATGCCTCTTTCTGCTTTATCGGTATCATATTCACAGTTTTGTAAAAGACGTTGAATAATATTTTCTACATCTTCCCCTACATAACCAGCTTCAGTTAATGTTGTTGCATCTGCAATAGCAAAAGGCACATTAAGTTGGCGAGCAAGGGTTTGAGCTAAGAAGGTTTTTCCGCTTCCAGTTGGACCAATTAATAAAATATTACTTTTACCTAATTCAACATCAAGATCACTTTCATTACTGCGTAAACGTTTATAGTGATTATAAACTGCAACAGCTAGCGTCTTTTTCGCTTGATCTTGTCCAATAACATAATTATCTAAATGTGCACGAATTTCGTGTGGCGTAGGGATGACATCTAATTCAGTTTGTTCTGATTGTTCTATTGCTGAATTTGCTTCAGTCGATAATAAATCGTGGCAAGTTTCCACACATTCATTACAGATATAGCCGGAAATGCCAGCAATTAATTTTTCTACTTCATGTTTTTCTTTACCGCAAAGAGAACAATAGAATTTTTCATTATTTTCTGGTTTATCTGACATACATGACTCACTTATTGATCTCGATGAGTTAATACAGTATCAATCAAGCCATAGGCTTTGGCAGCTTCCGCTGACATAAAGTTATCACGATCAGTATCTTTTTCGATAACTTCCAATGGTTGACCAGTATGGAAAGCTAGGCGTTGATTTAGGGTTTCTTTAATTTTTAAGATCTCTTGTGCATGAATTTGAATATCTGATGCTTGTCCTCTGAAACCACCTAAAGGTTGATGGATCATTACACGAGAATGAGGTAGTGCAAAACGTTTTCCTGCTGCTCCACCAGCTAATAAAAAAGCACCCATTGAGCAGGCTTGACCAATACAAAGCGTGCGTACATCTGGTTTAATAAATTGCATGGTATCGTAAATTGCCATTCCAGCAGTCACGGAACCACCAGGTGAATTGATATAAAGATTAATATCTTGATCTGGGTTTTCTGATTCTAAGAATAATAATTGAGCGACGATCAAATTCGCCATATTATCTTCTACTTCTCCAGTAAGGAAAATGACTCGTTCTTTAAGTAGTCGAGAATAAATATCGAAAGAGCGTTCACCACGTGAAGTCTGTTCGATTACCATAGGGACTAATGCCATATTTTCTCCTGTTGTCAGCAAACCTCAGAAGAGGTAGCAAAAATAGAAAAAGTGCGGTCGAAAAATAACCGCACTTGATAGGTTGAATAATGATAGGTTTATGAATTATGCACGAGGTGCATTCATAATGTCATCAAATGATTTTTCAACTTCAGATACTTGAGCTTTTGCAAGAATTACATCAACTGCTTGTTCTTCTAACACAACATTGCGAATGTTGTTAGATAATTCTTGATTTTTACTATAGTAATCAACAACTTCTTGTGGTTGTTCATAAGCAGAAGCAATGCTTGCGATCATTGCTTTAACGCGATCTTCATCAACTTTTAATTCGTTGCTTGAAATAACTTTGCTGAGTAATAAACCAACTTTCACACGACGTTTTGCTTGTTCTTCAAAAATTTCGCGAGGTAATTCTAATGCTTGTTTTGAATTACCACCAAAACGTTGAGCTGCTTGTTGACGTAATACATCAATTTCTTGATCGATTGCTGAACTTGGTACATCCATTTCATTTTGTTCCAATAAACCATCAAGTACTTGAGTTTTGATATTTGCAGTAACTGCGTTATCAAGTTCACGTTGCATATTTTTCTCAATTTCTGCACGAAGATCTGCAACAGTTTTGGTATTTGGACCAAATTTAGCAACAAATTCATCTGTAAGTTCTGGTAATACCATTACTTCGACTTTCTTCAAGGTAATTGCAAATTTAGCTGGTTTACCTTTTAAGTTTTCAGAATGGTATTCTTCAGGGAAAGTAACTTCAACATCGAATTGTTCGCCAGCTTTATGACCAATGATACTATCTTCGAAACCAGGAATCATACGACCTTGTCCCATAAATAATACGAAATCAGTTGCTTTTCCACCTTCAAATTCTTCACCGTTAATTGTTCCAACGAAATCAATAGTAACACGGCTATCTGCTTGTGCAGCTTCTGCTTTTTCTTCCCAAGTTGCTTGTTGTTTGCGTAATGTATCAACCATTTTATCTACATCAGCTGCAGTGATTTTTACTACTGGTTTTTCGACCTTGATGTTTTCTAAACCTTTAAGTTCTACTTCTGGGTAAACCTCAAATGTTGCAGAGAAAGTAAGATCTTCGCCTACTTTATATTGTTCAGGTGCAAAAGTTGGGCGGCTTGCTAAATCAATTTTTTCTTGGATGATGGCATCGAAGAAATGACGTTGCATTAAATCACCTAATACGTCTTGACGTGCAGATGCACCAAAACGTTGTTCAATAATGCTAGGAGGAACTTTTCCCTTACGGAAACCATCGATACGAGCAGTTTTTGCTACTTTTTTTAATTCTTCACGAACAGCTTGTTCGATTACATCTGCCGGTACGGTAATGCTGATACGGCGTTCTAATCCTTGAGTTGTTTCTACTGAAATTTGCATTTATGCTACCTCAAAAAAATGAATGTACTCGGCAATTATCTACCGAACACGCAAAAAATAATTATTGATTGTGTACAATAATACGGGTGTATTAAAAAATTGAACGCCCGATTATAGCTTATTCATTGGTAATATGTCGAGAAAGCGAACGATAAAAACCGATAGTTGTTTATTGTTCGCTCAATTTAATTAATCTGCGGATTTTGTTTTATTTGGTATCATTCGTAATAGGGTATTATCTTTTACGATATAGTGATGATATAGGGCTGCAATCGCATGTAAACTAATGAAGGCGAGTGCAATATTGGTTAAGGCTTCATGGATTTCTTTGATGAAATGTGCCGTTTCAGAATTAGCAGTAAAGCCTGTCAACATCGGGTAACCAAAGAAGGTCACATCTACGCCTTTATTTAAAACTGTTAATGAGCCAAAAATAGGTATCAGAATAAAAAGAAGATATAAGGCTAAATGTACATAATGTGCTAATTTAGTCTGCCATATTGGTGGTGTAGGAAGAATCTCAGGTGTTCTTTTTAAATAAATATGACGAATAATTAATCGAAATAATACAGTTAACCATACTAAGATTCCTAATGTATAGTGGGTATCCATCATTAAGTCATACCAGTCGAAAGTAAGATCTAAGTCATGTAGATGAATATTGATATAAGTTAAGCCGATAAGTAGTAGGGAGAACCAATGCAAAAAAATTTGAATTCTTGGATAACGATTGGCCGACATAAATTCTCCTTAAAGAAAGATAATAATGGCTTGTGCTTTGATTTTATTGTCTTAGAATTAGTGAAAAATGAGATTAATTATTTTGCAGATAAAGATTGGATAAGACAAGTATGAAAAGTGTTGCAATCGTTGGATTAGGTTGGTTAGGTTTCCCTCTTGCCCGTTATTTGCAAAGTTTAGGCTGGAATGTAAAAGGGAGTAAGCGAACGCATGAAGGGGTAGAACGAATGCGATTGCAACGAGTAGAAAGTTATTATCTTGAGTTGACCCCAGCGATTAATGCCGATCCAGATGATTTAGAAACATTATTAAATGTTGATAGTTTAATTATCAATATCCCACCAAGTGAATATTTCTTTGATTTAAATAACTATATTCTTAGTGTTGAAAATCTCCTAACCGAAGCATTGTTACATAACGTACAGCATATTATTTTTATTAGTTCTACTTCTGTTTATCCAATGATATCAGGTACATTTACGGAAGATTATTTTCCAAAACCGACATCAGATGTAGGTAAAGCATTATTGGAAATTGAACAACGCTTATGGGAATTACAAGATATTGATGTTGATATAATTCGTTTAGCTGGATTAGTTGGTGAAGATCGGCATCCTGTGTATCATTTATCGGGTAAGGAACATATATCTGGTGGAAATCAGACAATTAATCTGGTTCACCTTACGGATTGTATTCGGGCAATTCAGCTGCTACTTGAAACTCCATCTTATCACCGCCGCTATAATTTAGTTGCACCAATCCATCCATTGAAAGGCGAATATTATACAAAAACTGCAGAAAAATTAGGATTGCCATTACCACAGTTTGCAGAGAACAGTGAACCAATGGAACGTATTATTTCAGCCGATAAAATTTGCCAAGATTTAGATTTTGTCTATCAATACCCAGATCCTGAAATGATGTAATGATATTATTTTATTAATTGCAGAAAAGTAGGAAAGTAAAAAGAAGATGGCTGGGGTACTAGGATTCGAACCTAGGGATGCCGAGATCAAAACCCGGTGCCTTACCGCTTGGCGATACCCCAACAGGAATATTCAAAATTTGATTAATAAGAGATGGCTGGGGTACTAGGATTCGAACCTAGGGATGCCGAGATCAAAACCCGGTGCCTTACCGCTTGGCGATACCCCAACTTTTAAATGGTGCGGGAAGAGGGACTTGAACCCACACACCTCACGGCGCCAGAACCTAAATCTGGTGCGTCTACCAATTTCGCCATTCCCGCTAACTGGTGGCTACGACGGGATTCGAACCTGTGACCCCAACATTATGAGTGTTGTGCTCTAACCAACTGAGCTACGTAGCCATTCGCTTTTGCGGCGCTAATTATGCTGATATATCCTATCCTCGTCAACAACTTTTTTTAGAAAAAAAGATTTTTTAAGTTGTTCGCATAGAGAATAGACAATTTGTTTATTTTTTTACAAAAATAGAGGATGAGAGAGGAGTTATATTGCACAAAAACAAAGATTGTGACGAAAAATATTCATCACAATCTATGATTAATTATTGTATTAATTAAACTGCCAGTGACCGTTAACCGCAGTACCTAATACTTCAAATTTATGGTTAAACGCTGTGAGATTAGCAATTTTACCCGCTTCAATACTACCAAGTTTATCATCAATGTGAATGGCTCGTGCAGGGTAAAGTGTTGCCATACGTAAGGCTTCATCTAAAGGAATACCTACTTCATTGACACAGTTTTGGATAGATTCAATCATTGTTGCAGCAGACCCTCCGATTGTACCATTGGCGTCATAACATTTATGATCGCGTACATACACGGTCTTACCAACGAATTGGAATGATTCTATATCTGCTCCTGCTGCGGCAGTTGCATCAGTCACTAAACATAATTTATCTTGTTTACACTGCTTAGCAATACGAACATTGCCAAACGTAACGTGTAATCCATCAACGATAATGCCAGTATAAACATTAGAATTGTCCAATACGGCACCCACAACCCCCATATTACGTCCTGATGATACTGGTGACATTGCATTATGAAGATGAGTTGCAAAAGTTGCACCTTGTTGGAATCGCTCATTTGCTTGTTCACTGCTGGCATTAGAATGCCCGATTGAAACAACAATCCCTTTGGCGGTAAATTGTGGAATAAAATTAGCTGTTGGATTTTCTGCAGCAAGTGTAATTTTTGTGATCACATCAGCGTTATCACATAAAAAATCTAACATTTCGTTTGAAATTTCACGGATAAACTCTTCACGATGCACACCTTTTTTCTCTTTACTGAGATAGGGGCCTTCCAAATGTAAACCTAAAGCTTGATTTTGGTGAGTAGCAAGATATTCACGCATAACAGCAATAGCTTGTTTAATTTCTTCATCAGGTGCCGTAATAAAGGTTGGTAAAAAACTTGTTGTCCCTGATTTTAGATTGGTGGCTTGCATAATTTCTAATGTTTTGACTGAACAGTTATCATTAAACATCACACCACCACAACCATTAAGTTGTAGATCAATAAACCCT
This sequence comes from Gallibacterium melopsittaci, assembly GCF_042433085.1. Classification (NCBI taxonomy): domain Bacteria; kingdom Pseudomonadati; phylum Pseudomonadota; class Gammaproteobacteria; order Pasteurellales; family Pasteurellaceae; genus Gallibacterium; species Gallibacterium melopsittaci. Next base: position 68,034 of record NZ_JBHLWA010000013.1, on the reverse strand, counting down.
GCAGAAAGATTAGCACCTTTTAAATCAACTTTGGCAAGATCTTTAGGCAGATCTTGCTCTGGTACGATATTTTGGATTTTATCATTTTCAACAATAACAGCATGACCATACAGAATTTGTGTACCTGTATAGATGACACTATTTGTTAACGCATATTGTTTCATTTTAACTCTCTTACACTATGAATTGCGTGTGATTCTAACTCTTTGAAGTATTTAACAGTTTTTACTTTTAATTCTTGGGTTGCAGCTTCATCACAAACAAAAATTGCACGACTATGCATTTGTAATGCACTGATGGTCCAAAGGTGATTAACCGCACCTTCAACACCAGCTTGGAGTGCTAATGCTTTACGATATCCCGTAATTAATAACATAACTTCTTCAGCATCTAATAATGTACCTACACCAATGGTTAGTGCATATTTTGGTACTTGATTGATATCATTGTTAAAGAAACGGGAATTTGCAATCAACGTATCTTCATTTAATGTTTTAATACGAGTACGAGAAGAAAGTGATGAACCTGGTTCATTGAATGCGATATGCCCATCTTCACCAACACCACCCATAAAGAGATGAATTTTACCGTAAGATCTAATTTTATCCTCATAACGTTGGCATTCTGCATCGTGATCATCAGTATTACCGTTAAGGATGTTAATATTTTCGTGAGGAATATCAACGTGATTAAAGAAATTATTAAACATAAAAGAGTGGTAACTTTCAGGATGTTCTTTTGGTAAACCAACATATTCATCCATATTAAAAGTGACAACATGTTTAAAACTTACTTCACCTTGTTGATAAAGTTTGATTAATTCTTTGTAAGTGGCAAGTGGTGTACCCCCAGTTGGTAAGCCTAGTACAAATGGGCGATCAGCTGTTGGGGCAAAGCGATTAATACTATCGACAATATGGCGAGCTGCCCATTTAGCAACTTGTTGATCATTTTGTAAGGGAATTAGACGCATAGTTGGCTCCTTGTTTGATTAAAATTAAATTTTAAAATAAAACTTCATTATTTTTATTATAACACCAATTTTGCTCCAAAGTTTGATTTTTCTTATCAAGAATGGATCTTTTTTAAACATAAGATGATAAATTTTTATTCGATTTTCTCTTACCCACTAGCATTTAAATCTACGATAAAAAGATAAAATAAATCCAAATATATCCTGAGTTTTTGCCTACTCAAGCCAATAAAAATCAAGTAGAATATGCGAATTTCTGTAAACTATATTGAAGATTTTATGATGACAACACAATTTAATATTAAGACTTTTCAAGGGATGATTCTTGCTCTTCAATCTTATTGGGCAGAACAAGGTTGTACTATTGTTCAACCATTTGATATGGAAGTTGGAGCAGGGACATCTCACCCGATGACAGCACTGCGTGCATTAGGCCCAGAACCAATGGCGTTTGCTTATGTACAACCATCACGTCGTCCAACTGATGGTCGTTATGGTGAAAATCCAAACCGTTTACAACACTATTATCAATTCCAAGTAGTGATTAAACCATCACCAGATAATATCCAAGAACTTTATCTAGGTTCATTAAAAATGCTTGGTTTTGATCCAACCCAAAACGATATTCGTTTTGTGGAAGATAACTGGGAAAACCCAACACTCGGTGCCTGGGGCTTAGGTTGGGAAGTGTGGCTTAATGGTATGGAAGTGACGCAATTTACCTATTTCCAACAAGTAGGTGGACTAGAATGCCGTCCAGTCACAGGTGAAATTACTTACGGTTTAGAACGTTTGGCAATGTATATCCAAGGTGTGGATAGTGTTTATGATCTCGTCTGGTCAGATGGTCCTTTAGGTAAAACTACCTACGGCGATGTGTTCCATCAAAATGAAGTAGAACAATCAACTTACAACTTTGAGTATGCGGATGTAGATTTCCTATTCAAATGTTTTGAACAGTATGAAAAAGAAGCACAATATTTGCTTTCTTTAGAAAAACCTCTGCCATTACCAGCGTATGAACGTATTCTAAAAGCGGCACATAGTTTTAACTTACTTGATGCACGCAAAGCAATTTCGGTAACTGAACGTCAACGTTATATTTTGCGTATTCGTGCATTAACGAAAGGTGTTGCTGAAGCCTATTATGCAAGTCGTGAAGCGTTAGGATTTCCAGGCTGTAAAAAATAATAAGTGATCAATCTGAGGAGAGAAGAAATGAAACTTTGGTATTCTACAACAAGTGCTTTTGCTCGTAAGGCAGTTGCAACCTTAAAATATCATCAATTAGACAATCAAGTTGAGATGTTAAGAATCACAAATTCATTTGATCCTAACTCTCCTCATAATCAGGATAATCCATTAGGCAGAATTCCAGCATTACAAATGCAGAATGGGGAATGGTTATTTGGTAGTTTTTTAATTAGCCAATATTTAGATGAAGTAGGTTCGCAACCAACATTATTCCCAATGAATGGTAAACGCTGGCAAGTATTAAGGTTACATGCTTTAGTAGATGGTATTTTAGAAAATACTATCCCAACAATAACAGCAGAACGACGTTTACGTCCTGAAAGTGAATGGTGGACAGCAAGACACCAACAGCTAATGGAAAGAAATATTCGTAGTTTTGCTCAACTAGAACAACAACTTGCTATATATGGTGATGAATTAAATATTGGCACATTAAGTGCGGTCTGTTTAATTGATTGGTGGACTTTCCGTCCTGAGAATACGGGATTTGATTTAGCAGCACATTTCCCTAAATTAATTGAATGGGCAGCAATGATGAATGAGAAATATGCTTGCCTCAAAGCAACCAAACCAACTGCTTAAAATAATAAGAGAGTTATTATGCAACCAGTTTTATTTTATGCTCATCTTTGTCCAGATACTGAACCATTTATTGCGGAGTTAACACGTTTAAATGTGGAATATGAAAGTGTCAGTATTTTAGAGAGTATGGCGAATCTTAAACGTTTTTTACGTTTACGTGATCAGCATTCTGCTTTTGATTCTGTGAAAGCGAATGGGTATGCTGGTGTTCCCGCGTTAGTTATTGGCGATAATGTGATTTTAGATAAAGAGCAACTATCAAATTATTTTAATCAGGGAACAAACTAGATCGTGCATATTGCTTTTTTACAAAAATGCCATTTTTTAGTGACAACATTAAAGAAAAGTTTTCTTTATTTTTTGGTGTTAATTAGCCCTTTTGTAAATGCCAAAAGTATTGGATACAGTGAAAAAGATATATATGGAGATTGGCATTGCCAAATTGAACATCAAGATCATAATGCAAAAGTGTTAGCAGATTATCGCTTCCATAAGAATGGAACAGCTCAAATTGTGTCGATGTTTATGTTTCCAGCGAAGGAATTGCCGGATGCTAAATTCTTGAGCATATTGTATTACAGCTATGCAATGACTGGAAAATGGACATTAGTGAATAATGACATCGTAATTAATGTTGAAAATGTTCTTAATGTTCAAAATGAAAGCAATGATCTGGCTAAACAAGAAATTGAAAAGAATACTGAATTAAAACAAATTGCACAGCGATTTGTTGAGCAAATTAAACAAAGAAAACTTTCAGGGATTACTGATAACCAACGCATTCAAATTAAATCATTTGAAAGAGCGGATAAAAAAAATGATGCAATGATGATTGCAAATGGTAGAACTAAAGGTTTTTGTACAAGACCTTTAAATCCTCAAATTTGGTCTGAAAGTTTTAAACAAGTTTTTCCATAAGATATAGATATATTTGTTATTAGAGAACAATAAGATGACAACACAAAACTTCCTTGCCGAGATCGGCACAGAAGAGCTACCACCGAAAGCTCTGAAAAAATTAGCGGTGGCATTTGCAGATAATTTCACTGCAGAGTTAAATAATGCAGGGCTAACTTTTGATAAAGTGGAATGGTTTGCAGCACCTCGCCGTTTGGCAGTGAAAGTACAAGATTTAATTACTGAGCAACCAAGTAAGACGATTGAAAAACGTGGTCCAGCGGTATCTGTTGCTTTTGATGCAGAAGGTAATCCAACCAAAGCAGCAGAAGGCTGGGCAAGAGGTTGTGGTATCACTGTTGATCAAGCAGAACGTGTTAGTACAGATAAAGGTGAGTGGTTACTTTATCGTAGTGTTGAGCCAGGTAAGCCAACCAAAACTTTATTAGTTGATTTAGTCACAAATGCGTTAGCAAAATTACCAATTCCAAAACCAATGCGTTGGGGTGATAAAAATGAACAATTTATTCGTCCAGTACATACGGTGACTTTACTGTTTGGTAATGAATTGATTGAAGGTTCGATTCTTGGGGTAGCAAGTGCACGTACAATTCGTGGGCATCGTTTCTTAGGTCAATCAGAGTTTACGATTGATAATGCGGATCAATATCCACAACTTTTAGCTGAAAAAGGTAGTGTGATTGCAGATTTTGCACAACGTAAAGCGATTATTCGTCGTGATGCAGAACAAGCAGCAGCAAAAGTAGGTGGTATTGCGGATATTGAAGAAGATCTATTGGAAGAAGTGACTTCATTGGTTGAATTCCCAGTGGTAATGACCGCAAAATTTGAGGAACGTTTCTTAGCTGTGCCAGCAGAAGCCTTGGTTTATACCATGAAAGGTGACCAAAAATATTTCCCAATTTATGATCAAAATGGCAAGTTATTACCTCACTTTATTTTTGTTTCCAATATTAATCCTGCCGATCAAAGTGCAGTGATTCAAGGAAATGAAAAAGTAGTGCGTCCACGTTTAAGTGATGCAGAGTTTTTCTTTAAAACCGATTTAAAACAACGTTTAGTTGATAATCTTCCTCGCTTAAAAACAGTATTGTTCCAACAACAATTAGGAACGTTATTTGATAAAACAGAGCGGATTGAGAAATTAAGTGGTGAAATCGCTGCACAAATTGGTGCGAATGTACAACAAGCACAACGTGCAGGTTTACTTTCAAAATGTGATTTAATGACCAATATGGTGTTTGAGTTTACTGATACTCAGGGTGTAATGGGAATGCACTACGCACGTCATGATGGTGAAGATGAGGAAGTAGCGGTGGCATTAAATGAACAATATATGCCACGTTTTGCTGGTGATGAATTGCCTCGTAGTTTAGTCGCTTGTTCAGTTGCGCTTGCAGATAAGTTTGATACTTTGGTCGGAATTTTTGGTATCGGTCAAGCACCAAAAGGAAGTGCGGACCCATTTGCATTACGCCGAGCATCATTAGGTGTATTACGTATTATTGTTGAGAAAAATTTACCGTTAGATTTAGTGGAATTAACGCAAAAAGCAGTACTTTTCTATGGTGATAAATTAACCAATTCAAAAGTTGTAGAAGAAGTGGTTGATTTTATTCTTGGTCGTTTCCGTGCATGGTATCAAGATGAAGGTTATGCGATTGATACAATTCAAGCCGTGCTAGCTTGCCGTCCAACTAAACCAGCTGATTTTGATGCACGCGTGAAAGCGGTTAGCCATTTCCGTACGCTAGAAGCAGCGGAAGCATTAGCAGCAGCAAATAAACGTGTACAAAATATTCTGTCTAAAGTTGAGGGTGAACTACCTGAATATATTGATTTAGCACTATGTAAAGAAGCGCAAGAAATTACCTTAGCTGAACGTGTATTAGAATTACAACGTGAATTACAGCCATTGTTTGAAAAAGGCGATTATCAAACTGCTTTGGATCAATTAGCAGGATTACGCGAAAGTGTGGATAACTTCTTTGATAACGTAATGGTAAATGCGGAGGATGCTAAACTTCGCCAAAATCGTTTAGCATTGTTGAAAAATTTACGCGATCTCTTCTTTAAAGTAGCAGATATTTCGTTATTACAATAATTAATAGTAGTTAAGAAAAAAGGAAGAATTTACTAAGATTCTTCCTTTTTTGTTTAGGCTTGTTCAGTTTGCTGGTATTCAGTAGCAGTTTGCACATAATTTTGTGCAGAGATCTTGAGAAAAGCGATTTCTTCTGGAGTAAGTGGGCGGATTGCTTTTGCAGGAGAGCCGAGATACAAATATCCACTAGCTAATTGCTTTTTTGGTGGAACCAAGCTGCCAGCACCAATCATTACATCATCACCAATCACAGCGTCATCTAAAATAATAGTTCCCATTCCTACAAGCACACGATTGCCAATTTTACAGCCATGTAATGTAACGTGATGGCCAATAGTGACATCTTCACCTATATGTAGCGGTGAGCCAGTTGGGTTGGTTTCACTTGCTCGTGTAGTATGGAGTACAGAAAGATCTTGGATATTACTTCTAGCTCCAATATAGATATCGTTCACATCACCCCGTAAAATTGCACCTGGCCAAATAGAAACATCATCGGCTAGCCAAACCTTTCCAATAACAACAGCACTTTCATCAATATAAACACGTTCGCCGAGTTGCGGTTGATAAGTTAAGTATTTACGTATAGTCATAGCGATTATCTCAAAAAAATAATGGTCAGCGATTGCTGACCATTTTGTTCTACATCATTAAGGATTACGTTTAAATTTACTAAAGTCTGGTTGGCGTTTTTCATTGAAGGCATTACGACCTTCTTGTCCTTCTTCGGTCATATAGAACAACATTGTTGCATTACCAGCTAATTCTTGTAAGCCAGATTGACCATCACAGTCTGCATTTAATGCTGCTTTTAAGCAACGTAAGGCGATAGGACTGTTTTGTAACATTTCACGACACCAACGTACGGTTTCTTTTTCTAAATCTGCATAAGGGACAACAGTGTTTACTAAGCCCATATCTAACGCTTCTTGTGCATTATATTGACGGCAAAGGAACCAAATTTCACGTGCTTTCTTTTGTCCTACAATACGAGCCATATAAGAAGCTCCCCAGCCACCATCAAATGAACCGACTCGTGGACCAGTTTGACCAAAAATTGCATTCTCTGCAGCAATCGTTAAATCGCACATCATATGTAATACATGACCACCACCGATGGCATAACCCGCAACCATTGCGACGACAGGTTTTGGACAAGTACGGATATCACGTTGGAAGTCAAGCACATTTAAGTGATGTACCCCTTGATCATCTTTATAACCACCGTAGTCACCACGCACTTTCTGATCACCACCAGAACAGAATGCTTTTTCACCTTGACCAGTTAATACGATCACACCAATTTTTTCATCAAAACGTGCATCGGCAAAGGCTTGAATCATTTCTTTTACTGTTTGTGGACGAAATGCGTTACGCACTTGAGGACGATTAATAGTGATTTTGGCGATACCATCAGTTGATTTATGATAGAGAATATCGGTGTAGCCTTCGCTACAATCTTGCCATTCTACTGGTGCGTATAAAAAGTCTTCGCTTGGATATAACATAATTTTTCCTTTTTTATTAACAAAATAGGGTAGCCAACTTGAGAGCAAATTCTGCTGGCTGGTGAATATGCGCATTATGCCCAACTTTACTGATTAATGTTAGGTTTAATTGATGCTTTTCAGCTAGTTGACGAAATTTTTGATCATTTTCTCCGCAAAAATAGTAAAAGCGATCTGGTTGAGCTTGAATATCAGCCCATAAATTAGGTTGTTTAGCTAATGAAGTAGCTTGTAACATACTGCTTAATGCTTGTGGTTGGTTATTCGTGCGTAAGCGGATTAATGCCTGTCTTTGCGTATGATTAAGATCGGCAAACACAGCTTGTTGATACCAATCTGCTAATACTTTTTCTATAGGTTCCTGCGAAAATCGAATAGCCCAATTTAAATCATTCTGCCAGCGTTGTTCACGTTCATTTTGAGCGGTTAACCCTAAATTTGCCCCTTCTAGGCAAACTTTATGCAGATTATGGGTTGGAAAATCAGTTTGCGTTGCAAAATAAGCCGCTATACGACCACCAAGGGAATAACCAATAAGATGATAAGGTTGCATATCAACGGTTAATTTGATTTGTTGCGATAACCATTTGGCTGTGCTGGGAAAATCAGTCACGGAGCATAACGGATTTTGCCCATGTCCAGGCAAATCTAAGCAAAAACAACGTATATTAGGTAAGTGATTGACAACCGCTTGCCAATCATCACGAGATCCGAGAAAACCATGTAAAAAAATGAAATTCTGCATATTATTAATATTTCTGATCTAACCATTGTTGTAAACAAGCGGTATGTTGCTGCCAATGTTGTAATTGCTCAAGGCGTGTCGCTAATTGATCAGCCCAATCTGCTTTATCGCCGTCTTGAATATGTTTACTTAGTTCTTGTAATTGTTTTAAGCCAACAGAGGAAGCTGCACCTTTAATCTTGTGTGCGATTTCACATAACGCTTGTTTGGATTGTGGATCTTGTTGGTAAGCCTGATATGTATCGTTTAATTCTTGTAAGTAATTTGGCATCATTGAAGCAAATAGATTCAGGTTATTCTGAATCGTTTTTTTACCAAGAATATTAGCTAACTCATTTAGCATCACAGTATCTAGTTGTTGCCAACGGTCACTCTCTTTACTTTTTTCTGGTGAAACAGTTGGCGTATTAAGCAAGTCTTCTTCAATAATTTGTGGTTGAAGATCAAATAATTTTAGTAAGCATTGATTGAGTGCATCTAATGATAATGGCTTTTGTAGCACATCATCCATACCATGTTTGAAGTAATCTTGTTTATTTGCTACCACATTTGCAGTGAGTGCAACTAATGGTGGTAAATAATCATATTTTTCTTCTTCATACTGTTTATGCAAATATTCTGCAACGTCAAAACCAGTCATATCAGGCAGATGAATATCTAATAAAACAAGATCATATTGTTTGGCTTCACACATTCTGATTGCATCTTTACCTGTCATTGCAACATCAACATGATAACCAAGTTTTTCCAATACAGAACGAGCAACAATAACATTAATTTCAATATCTTCAACTAAGAGAATAGAAAGATGTTGTAGTTCAGGAATGGTTACAATAGGCGGTAATTTTACAGCTTCTTCTGCTTTGAAAGTGAAGGTGAACGTTGAACCTTTACCGACTTCACTTTTCACGGTTAAATTACCATTCATTAATTTTGCAATTTTTTTCGAGATAGATAAGCCAATTCCGCTACCCAAGGCTTTTTGATTACCAGAACGGACTTGATAATACATGGCAAAGATTTTTTTCTGTTCCGCCAAAGGGATTCCTACGCCAGTATCCGTTAATGCAAAACTATAAGTTAGCTGATCTAAACGAGAAAATTTTAATGTTAGCCCACCAGTGGTAGTAAATTTGACGGCATTATTAATTAAATTCCATAAGATCTGTGAAATACGGGCATAATCCAACATTAGGAAGTTTGGTAGATTATTATCGTATTCGAGTTTAAAGGATAAATTCTTTTGGTTTGCCATAAAGGTGGCAAAGTTTTCAATATCACTTAATAAGCGTAGTACATCTGTTTCTTTTTTGTATAACTGGATACGTCGAGAATCGATTTTTTCTAAATCAATAATATCGCTAAAAATATGACCTAGAGAAATGGCACTAACATTAATAGTGTGCAAATAGTTGCGTTGTTTCTCATTTAATTGACTATCTAGCAAGATTCGACTAAGCCCGATAATTCCATTAAGCGGGGTACGTAGTTCATGGCTGATGGTAGTCATTAAGTTAGATTTATCTCGATTCGCCTTTTCAATCGTTTCCTGATAGCGTTTATGTTCAGTAATATCACGACCAAAACCGAGAAGACAGTGTTGTTGATTAATTTGATCATAATAAGAAACTTTACGGATTTCAAAGCAAGCCAATTTGCCATTAGGATATTTAAACCATTGTTCGTAAGTCATACCAATATTATTTTCTAACACTGCTTTGTCGGTTCCAAGAATATATTTCGCTAACTCTTTAGGAAATGTTTGAGTAATAGTGAGATTTTTTAATTCTTGTTCTGTTTTTCCTGTTAGTAGTTCCATCGCCCGATTACATTCGAGAAACTTACCGTTTTCTGCACGAGAAAAGACTAAATCAGGTGAGGCATCAATAAATGAACGTAAAAAATCCGCTTTTTGTTGTAAGGCAATTTGAGCTTTATTTTTCTCAGAAATCTCTTTTTCAAGTAATGCTAAAGCGTCAGATAGTTCACGGTTGGACTCATGTAAACGTTGGCGAGAAAGCTCTAAGTTTTCTACAATCACATTGAAAAAATAGATAACAAATGGAGCAGAAATTAAGCCGAAACTAATTGAACGAGCAATATCCATCCAATAGATTTGTCCAGTAACAAAAATACTTAATAAAATTTGCACGCATAAGGCAAATACAGCAAGTATAGCAATTCCTAATAAAGAGAAACGTAACCGTCCTAAACGAATAACCCAATCAATGTATTTTTGTAATGAACGACGAATAGCAACCATATTTTATATCCTTGAAAATATAATGAAATAAGGATAAATGACTTCACGAAATTTATCCTTATTTTTGAGAAAGTACTATTTAAATAAACGTCTTTGTCGAGTTGAATTGCCACGTTTAAATTGGCTTAATGCAATGATTGCCCAGATAACTATATAGATAGCAAATACAACAACTAACCATTGTGGCATGGTATAGCCTAAAAATTTCCAAGTAATATCACTACAAGAACCACTTGCTTGAAAGATTGATGGAAACCATTGGTCTAATGGTAATGTTTGAGGAAAGTCAGGGCGGAACTCACATTGTTTCCAAGGGGCAGGGTTTAGCTGAAGATCAACATGTTCTACTGCAAGCAATATTCCTTTAATTGCTCCCCAACCGCCAACAAGAATAGCGACAATACGGAAAAAAAGTGATGATGGATAGATTGCACCAATGAGACCACCTAAAATCACGGTAAGCAATGCAACACGTTCATAAATACACATCACACAAGGATGTAAGCCTAATCCATGTTGAAAATAAAGGGCAGCACCTTCTAGTGCTAGGCCAGAGAGGGCCATAATGAACCAAGCTGTGCGAGTTAAAGACCAAGATTTAAATACAGTGAGCATTGCTTATCCTTCTTAATGTACTGGTGGAATATGTGGCGCAGGAATAAGCCCCCATTGTGTAAAGAGATTCATTAGTTCAGGTAGGAAAAATTCGACACCGATTAAGCCTACAACGGATAACACAATGGTATAAGGCAACGCCATGAGTACCATTCTACCATAAGATAAACGAATTAATGGGGCAAATGATGAAGTTAATAAAAATAAGAAAGCAGCTTGCCCATTTGGAGTTGCTACGGATGGTAAATTGGTTCCTGTATTGATGGCTACTGCGATTGCTTCAAATTGAGAAAGTGAGATTTTTCCAGCTTCTAAGGCAGCTTTTGCTTCATTAATATAAACCGTACCAACGAAAACATTGTCTGAGATTGAAGATAATAAGCCATTGAATACATAGAATAAAATTAATTGTGAACTTTCACTTGCACTTAAAACGAATTGAATAATGTCACCGAATAAATGTTGATCGATAATGACAGCAACAACAGTAAAGAAAACAACTAATAAGGCAGTAAATGGCAGAGATTCTTGGAAAGCTCGACCGATAGTATGTTCATCAGTAATTCCACAAAATGATGTTGCTAAAATGATAACGGTTAAACCAATTAAACCTACGGCAGCAAGGTGGAAGGCTAATCCAATAATCAGCCATACAGCAATAATTGTTTGTACTACCAATTTGATACGATCATTGCGGGTCATTTTTTCGCTTTGACTACGATCCAGAATCGCTAAGACTAACCAAACTCGGCGAGGTAAATGTGTTCCATAACCAAAAAGTTTAAATTTCTCTAAAGCAAAACAAGTTAATAAACCACAAATTAATACAGGTACTGTAACAGGTGCCATACGGAAGAAAAATTCACTAAAATGCCAACCAGCTTGTTCTGCAATAATTAAGTTTTGTGGTTCGCCTACCATCGTCATTACACCACCTAATGCAGTACCAACGCCAGCGTGCATCATTAAACTACGAAGGAAAGCACGGAATTCTTCTAAGGTCTTTTTGGCACTTGTGATTTTGTCATCATTAGTAATATCAGTAGAATCATCAAATTTATTACCTGAAGCAATTTTGTGATAAACACCATAAAAGCCCATACACACACTAATAACAACAGCGACAACAGTAAGTGCATCTAAGAAAGCAGAAAGGAATGCGGCACTGATACAGAATGCAAGCGATAAAGTAATTTTAGAACGAATGGCAAGCAGTAATTTGGTAAATAAAAACAGCAGTAATTGCTTCATAAAATAGATACCAGCCACCATAAACATTAATAGCATAATAACTTCAAAATTTGCCATAATTTCATGTTTGATATGTTCTGGTGTTGTCATACCAATAATAACGGATTCCAAAGCAAGTAAACCGCCAGGTTGTAACGGATAACATTTTAATGCCATGGCTAGGGTAAAAATAAATTCTGCAACAAGGAGCCAACCAGCTAGAAAGGGATCAACATAGAAAATTAGAGGGTTAATGAAGAGGAAGCCAATAATAAGTAGTTTGTACCAGTTAGGACTCTGCCCCAGAAAATTTTGCATACCAGCTTGCAAATAAGTCATACCGTCATCTCCATAGACTTTCAGATTATTATTTATTCAAAATGTTGTGTTTTTTAATTTACAACTCGCCCGATTGTAATACAATCTTGCAGATTTATTTCATTCGAATATTAGGTTTATTTGTGTGGGATCAAAGATTTTTACGATTTTATTGTAAATAAGCCGTTTAATGAATTTATATGCACTGTATTGATTTTTGATATAAATACAGACGATTTTTCTCAAGTAGCGCCAATGTATTGAATAGGTATTTGAGTTATTAATATAGGAATAAACTAATGACAATAAATAATGATGTCATCAAAGCACACAGCCCAGCAGGATTAGCTGAAGAATATATCATTAGAAGTATCTGGAATAATCATTTCCCACCTGGTTCAGATCTGCCAGCAGAACGAGAGTTAGCAGATAAAATTGGAGTAACACGGACTACATTGCGTGAAGTATTACAACGCTTAGCTCGAGATGGTTGGTTGAGTATTCAACACGGAAAACCTACACGGGTAAATAATATTTGGGAAACTTCAGGATTAAATATTTTAGAAGCACTGATTAAATTAGATGGCACGCGTGTTCCTACTTTAATTGCAAATATTTTATCGGCAAGAACCAATATTTCCGCCATTTATATTCGCAAAGCATTCCGTATTGCTAAGGAAGAATCATTAGCTGTGTTTGAACCTTTAGCTCGTTTGAAGGATACTGCAGAAGATTACACATCTTTTGACTATGATTTATTTCGCCAGTTAGCATTTGCATCTAAAAATCCTGTATATGGATTAATTTTAAATAGTTTAAAGAGTTTGTATGAGCGGGTAGGTCGCTTTTATTTTTCCAATCCACTAAGTCGTGAGTTGGCCTTGAAGTTTTATCATCAATTACACACAATTTGTCAGACTGAAGACCTAGAACAAGTTAGACCTTGTATTAGGCAATATGGGATTGAAAGTGGGCTGATTTGGTCGAGTATGCAACAACATCTACCAGATAATTTTAATGAATAAAATTTGATGTAGATCACAAAAAAGTTATCTGTTATCTTTCATCTGCGCTACGGCAGATTTTCGTAGAATGGAAGTTTATGTTATAATCCGCCGCGGTTTTAGCGCAATTAATTTTAAATCTAAAAAAATTAACAGCGATTTAATTAGATAGATTTTGTTTAACATTAAATATAGGTAAATACTATGGCAATTAAAATTGGTATTAACGGCTTTGGCCGTATCGGTCGTATCGTTTTCCGTGCAGCACAACACCGTGATGACATCGAAGTAGTTGGTATCAACGACTTAATCGATGTTGATTACATGGCGTATATGTTGAAATACGATTCAACTCACGGTCGTTTCGACGGTACTGTTGAAGTTAAAGATGGTCATTTAGTGGTAAACGGTAAAACAATCCGTGTTACTGCAGAACGTGATCCAGCGAACTTAAAATGGAATGAAATCGGTGTTGACGTTGTTGTTGAAGCAACAGGTTTATTCTTAACTGATGAAACTGCACGTAAACACATCACTGCTGGTGCGAAAAAAGTTGTTATGACTGGTCCATCAAAAGACAACACTCCAATGTTTGTAAATGGTGTTAACTTCGATAGCTATGCTGGTCAAGATATCGTTTCTAACGCATCTTGTACAACTAACTGCTTAGCACCAATTGCTAAAGTATTACACAACAAATGGGGTATCAAAGACGGTTTAATGACAACTGTTCACGCAACTACAGCAACTCAAAAAACTGTAGATGGTCCATCAGCTAAAGACTGGCGTGGTGGTCGTGGTGCATCTCAAAACATTATCCCATCATCAACTGGTGCAGCTAAAGCTGTAGGTAAAGTTATCCCAGCATTAAATGGTAAATTAACTGGTATGGCATTCCGTGTTCCTACTGCAAACGTATCTGTTGTTGACTTAACTGTAAACTTAGAAAAACCAGCAACTTATGCAGAAATCTGTGCAGAAATGAAACGTGCTTCTGAAAATGAATTCAAAGGCGTTTTAGGTTACACAGAAGATGACGTTGTATCAACAGACTTTAATGGTTGTGCATTAACTTCTATCTTTGATGCGAAAGCAGGTATCCAATTAACTGATACTTTCGTTAAAGTTGTTTCTTGGTATGACAACGAAACTGGTTACTCAAACAAAGTATTAGACTTAGTTGCTCATATTTCTAAATAATTAGAAAATATTCATAGATATAAAAAACCGCCAAAATGGCGGTTTTTTTGTCGGTATAAAATAGAAATATTGGCATAGTTCGGCAAAATACCAACCTTTTTGTCTACTATGCCTTTGTTTTCCAGAGGTGTAATCTGACCAAATTTTATTTGGAACTAATTTATTCTTGAAGGTAAATGTTTTATGGCAATGATGACAAAAATATCGCTGAATATTATTTGATGTACCATGTTTCTTTATTTTCGTACTTTGGCAAAACGGGCAGTTTTTTGTTCATATTTCAAAAAGTAGGCTTAAAGCCTTGTACTATAAGGCTTTAAGCCTACTTTTAGCAACAAATTTGTCTATTACACCGAAATATTTTAGCATTAATTGAAAACACAAAAGCTAGCAATACAGTTAGCTTTTGTGAATACAGATGAATTAACCTTTAAATTCATCGGTTAAACAAGGTTGTAGTTTAGATAAGATTTGTTTAGTGATACGGGCTGATCCTGCAACAATATTTCCTTTGGTGAGGTAGCTATGTCCACCAACAAAATCGGTTACTAAACCGCCAGCTTCGCGTACGATTAAATCCCCAGCAGCACAATCCCATGATTTTACACCCATTTCAAAATAAGCATCAACACGACCTGCGGCAACATAGCAAAGATCAAGTGCAGCAGAACCAGTGCGACGGAAATCTGCACAATCTTCAATTAATGCTGTGACCATATTTAAGTGAATTGGAACGTAACGTTTAATTTTGTAAGGGAAACCTGTTGCTATAATTGCACCAGTTAATTCACTTGAATTATCAAGACGTAAGCGGTATTCATTGAGTTTAGCTCCTTCACCACGTACAGCAGTGAATAGCTCATTACGGATTGGATCATAAACCACACCAACTTCTGTACGGCCTTTTACACGGACTGCGATAGAAATTGAGAAATGTGGTAAACCTTTCACAAAGTTAGTCGTACCATCTAGTGGATCAATGACCCATTGAATATCACTTTCTTTACCTTCTAAGGCACCACTTTCTTCCGCAATAATAGTGTGATCAGGGTAAGATTTACGAATAATCTCAATAATGGCAGCTTCAGAGGCTTTATCAATATTAGTAACATAATCATTAGTCGATTTTTGGCTAGTTTGAATGTCATCACGACGTTCAAAACCTTTGGCAACGATATTGCCTGCTTTTCGCACTGCGCGAATAGCGATATTTAACATAGGATTCATTGATTTTCTCCACCAGATTTTAAAGAACAGTTGTTTGATAAATTTAATAAATCGCTGCGCATTATAGAGAAAGAAAGACAAAATTGCGAGGAATTTCATCAGGCAGTGAAACGTGCTAAACTGCGCCATCATTTTTTGTTGAAAATAAAATTATGTCATTAGATCAAATTAAAATTGTTTTAGTGGAAACCTCTCATCCAGGGAATATTGGTTCTGCTGCTAGAGCAATGAAAACGATGGGATTATCACAACTTTACCTTGTTGCACCCAAAGTATTGCCTAACGAAGAATCTATTGCCTTATCGGCAGGTTCTGCAGATGTGGTTGAGAATGCGAAAATTGTTGCTAGTTTTGATGAAGCTGTAGCAGATTGTTCCTTGATTATAGGGACTAGTGCAAGATCCCGTCATTTAACTACAACAGCGATTAGCCCACGTTATTGTGGTGAAAAAACAATAGAGCATCTTGCTAATGGAAAAGTGGCGATTGTCTTTGGGCGTGAACGAATTGGGTTGACCAACGAAGAGTTATTGAAATGTCACTATCATCTTAATATTCCTGCAAATCCAGAATATTCCTCATTAAATCTTGCTATGGCGGTACAATTAGTCAGTTATGAAATTAGAATGGCCTATTTACAAGCTCAGTCGTCACCGACTACTCCGCAACATAAATCAACGATGCCAGAAGGTGTGGTAGCAGAAGAGTTAGAGTATTTTTTCCAAAAAACGGAAAAGATTTATCAAGAGATTGGCTTTATTCAGAACAGTGCAGTCATGAAGAAATTGCGTCGTCTTTATTTACGTACAGCGATTCAGCGTAATGAATTAAATATTTTACAAGGTATGTTGACTGCAGTAGAACGTTTATTAAAAAAAGATAGAAATCAACAATAGTTAAAAACGTTATTATAAATGGAATAATACTTGACTGTTTTAGTAGGTTATGTGAGAATTTTCCCCGTTTTGAAACAAGGTTAGGGAATTCACGATGAAACTTACATCTAAAGGACGTTATGCGGTTACCGCTATATTAGACATTGCGTTAAACGCTGAAGATGGCCCTGTTACTTTATCGGATATTTCTGAACGTCAAAAAATATCACTTTCTTATTTAGAACAATTATTTGCCAAATTGCGTCGTCATGGATTAGTAAAAAGTACTCGTGGTCCAGGTGGCGGTTATCAATTAGGTTATCCAAGTGAAGAGATTTCTATTGGAATGATTATCTCGGCGGTAAATGAAAATGTCCAAGCGACAAAATGCCGTAGTAAAGGTAACTGTCAAGATGGCGTACAATGTTTAACTCACTCATTGTGGCAAAAATTGAGTGATCGTATCGAAGAATTTCTCAATGAAATTACTGTCGCTGAATTGGTAAGCTCACAACAAGAAAAAATGCAAAAGCGTTATCGAGCAGAAATCAATGTACAGCAACATCTAGAACAGATTGAAAGTTAAGAAATATTTCTTAATGAATTTATTGGAGTGAAAATGAAACTACCTATTTATTTAGACTATGCAGCAACTTGCCCAGTTGATGAACGTGTTGCTAAAAAAATGATGGAGTATTTAACTGTAGATGGCACATTTGGTAATCCTGCATCTCGTTCACATAAATTTGGTTGGCAGGCAGAAGAAGCGGTAGATGTTGCACGTAATCACATAGCTGATCTTATTGGTGCAGATGCACGTGAGATTGTGTTTACCTCTGGTGCAACAGAATCTGATAATCTTGCGATTAAAGGTGCAGCTCACTTTTACCAAACGAAAGGTAAACATATTATTACCTGTAAGACAGAGCATAAAGCGGTATTAGATACTTGTCGTCAGTTAGAGCGTGAAGGTTTTGAAGTCACTTATCTTTCACCAAAAGCAGACGGCTTAATCGATCTTGAAGAACTTAAAGCTGCAATGCGTGAAGATACTATTTTAGTTTCTATTATGCATGTCAATAATGAAATTGGTGTTATTCAAGATATTGCGACAATCGGTGAACTTTGTCGTGAACGTAAAATTATTTTTCATGTTGATGCAACACAATCTGTTGGTAAGTTACCTATCGATCTTTCAACATTAAAAGTAGATTTAATGTCAATGTCTGGTCATAAACTTTATGGGCCAAAAGGAATTGGTGCATTATATGTCCGTCGTAAACCTCGTGTGCGTTTAGAAGCAATTATTCATGGTGGTGGGCATGAAAGAGGAATGCGTTCAGGTACATTGCCTGTTCACCAAATTGTTGGTATGGGTGAAGCCTATCGTATTTGTAAAGAAGAAATGGCAACCGAAATGCCTCGTTTAACTGCCTTGCGTGATCGTTTATATAACGGTTTAAAAGATATTGAAGAAGTATATGTAAATGGCTCAATGGAACATCGTGTAGGCACAAACCTTAATATGAGTTTTAACTATGTTGAAGGTGAATCATTAATGATGTCATTGCGTGATATTGCGGTGTCTTCTGGATCAGCCTGTACTTCTGCAAGTCTAGAGCCTTCATATGTGTTGCGTGCATTAGGCTTAAATGATGAGTTAGCACATAGCTCAATTCGTTTTACGATTGGACGCTATACCACAGAAGAAGAAATTGATTATACGATTGAATTAGTAAAAAAAGCAGTTGCAAAATTGCGTGAACTTTCTCCTTTATGGGATATGTACAAAGAAGGCGTTGATTTTAGTACTGTTGAATGGTCAGCACATTAATAGGAGTGAATTATGGCATACAGCGAAAAAGTTATTGATCATTATGAAAACCCACGCAATGTCGGATCATTCGATAAAAAAGATCCGACAGTTGGTAGTGGTATGGTGGGTGCACCAGCTTGTGGCGATGTAATGCAATTACAAATTAAAGTGAATGATAATGGCATTATTGAAGATGCAAAATTTAAAACTTATGGTTGTGGTTCTGCAATTGCTTCGAGTTCATTGATTACTGAATGGGTAAAAGGTAAATCATTAGATGAAGCACAAGCGATCAAAAATAGCGATATTGCGGCGGAACTTGAATTACCACCAGTAAAAGTACACTGTTCAATCCTTGCAGAAGATGCAATTAAAGCGGCAATCGCAGACTATAAAGCAAAAAACGTTAAATAATTTTTTAGGTGTTATCGAAGAGATAACACCTTTTCCCATTTAGGAGCAAAATATGGCGATTTCATTAACTGAAAGTGCAGCACAACGTGTTAGAGATTTTCTAACAAATCGGGGTAAGGGAATTGGTCTGCGTTTAGGTATCAAAACATCAGGTTGTTCTGGATTAGCCTATGTTCTCGAATTTGTTGATGTCTTAAATGAAGATGATCAAGTATTTGAAGATAATGGGGTAAAAATTATTGTTGATAGTAAGAGCCTTGTTTATTTAGATGGAACACAATTAGATTTCGTCAAAGAAGGTTTAAATGAAGGCTTCAAATTTACCAACCCAAATGTAAAAGAACAATGTGGATGTGGTGAGAGCTTCCACGTTTAATTGTCCAGTATTATTGAAGATATTATGTTTAATCCTTTTGAATTGTTTGCATTACCTGTAAAGTTTGAAGTTGATCTTGCTGCCTTATCACAACAGTATCTACAACTACAAAAACAGTTACATCCTGATAATTTTGCCACTGCAACAGAACAAGAACAACGTTTGGCATTACAACAATCAACGCAAGTGAATGATGCGTATCAAATCTTGAAAGATCCTATTTTACGTGCAGAAGCAATGTTAAGTTTAGCGTTGCAAAAGCCTGTTGAGAGTGAAAATACGACGCATGATATTGAGTTTTTGATGCAGCAAATGGAATTAAGGGAACAATTGGAACAAGCTGAACAAGAACAAGATGAAACGTTATTAGAGGCGTTATCTCAACAAGCAAAAGCAAGTTATCAACAAAATTTGCATGTGCTAGCCGAAAAGCTAACGCAACAAGAATGGCATAATGCAAAACAGATCGTTGATCGTTTGAAATTTATTCAGAAATTACAACAAGAAATAGCTCGTTTAGAAGAAAAACTTTTTGATTTTTAATGTGGGAACATAAGGCAAATGGCATTATTACAAATTGCAGAACCAGGACAGAGTGCCGCACCTCATCAAGCACGATTAGCAGTCGGAATTGATCTTGGTACAACAAATTCTTTAGTGGCAACCGTACGCAGTGGTAAAGCAGATATTTTACTTGATGAACAAGAACGTGCGTTAATTCCATCTGTTGTTTATTATGGCGGAGAACAAACGATAGTTGGTCATGAAGCAAAAGCATTTGCAGCAGAAGATCCACATAATACGATTATTTCAGTTAAACGTTTAATGGGCCGGAGTTTAACTGATGTACAGCAGCGTTATCCAAATTTGCCTTATCATTTGCAAGCCAGTGAGAATGGTTTGCCTTTATTGGTAACGAAACAGGGTATTCACAGTCCAGTTGAAGTGTCTGCTGATATTTTGCGACGTTTACATTCTTTAGCAGAACAGCGTTTAGGCGGTGAATTAGTCGGCTGCGTCATTACGGTACCAGCCTATTTTGATGATGCTCAACGGCAAGGAACAAAAGATGCAGCTCGTCTTGCGGGATTAAATGTATTACGTTTATTAAACGAACCGACTGCAGCGGCAATAGCCTATGGTCTAGATAGCGGACAAGAAGGGGTTATTGCAGTTTATGATTTAGGTGGCGGTACTTTTGATATTTCTATTTTGCGGTTAAGTAAAGGGGTCTTTGAAGTATTAGCAACAGGTGGTGATACGGCATTAGGTGGTGATGATTTTGACCATTTATTAGCAGATTACCTTGCCCAACAAGCAAACTTTACGGCAGAAAACGATCAACAACAACGTCAATTATTAGATTTAGCAACAGCAACTAAATTAGCGTTAACTGCGACCACAGAAACTACTGTAACCTTAAATGATCGACAAATTGTGGTTGAACGAGCGACATTTAACCAATTAATTCAACCATTAGTGAAACGGACATTATTTGCGTGCCGTCGCGCATTAAAAGATGCAAATGTGAGTGTGGATGAAGTCATTGAAACGGTAATGGTAGGTGGTTCAACTCGAGTGCCATTTGTGAGAGAACAAGTTGCAGAGTTTTTTGCTAAGCAGCCGTTAACGTCCATCGATCCTGATAAAGTGGTTGCATTAGGGGCAGCTATTCAAGCTGATATTCTTGCAGGAAATAAACCAGATAGTGAGATGTTGTTATTAGATGTGATACCACTTTCACTAGGTATTGAAACTATGGGCGGTTTGGTTGAGAAGATTATTCCACGCAATACCACGATTCCAGTAGCAAGAGCGCAAGAATTTACTACGTTCAAAGATGGACAAACAGCAATGTCAGTGCATATTGTGCAAGGCGAACGTGAGTTAGTGCAAGATTGTCGCTCATTAGCACGTTTTAGTTTAAAAGGTATTCCGCCAATGGTAGCAGGGGCTGCCCATATTCGGGTGACTTATCAAGTAGATGCTGATGGCTTATTGAGCGTAACCGCAATGGAAAAATCAACAGGAGTACAGTCATCAATTCAAGTAAAACCATCTTACGGATTAACAGATGATGAAATTACCCAAATGATTAAATCATCGCACGAAAATGCAAAAGCAGATATGCAGGCACGTGAATTAGCAGAGCAACGAGTGGAAGCGGCGAGAGTATTGGAAAATGTGTATAGTGCATTAGCTGAAGATGCAGATTTATTAAATGCAGATGAGTTAGCTGGAATAAAAACAGCATTACAGGCATTAGAAGCGGTTAGCCAACAAGATGATAGCCAACAAATTGCACAAGGTATTAAACAACTTGATCAAGCAACCCGTGAGTTTGCGGCGAGAAGAATGGATAATTCAATTAAACAAGCATTAGCAGGTCATTCTGTTGAACAATTTGAAGAATAAAAGGAAATAAAAATGCCAAAAATTGTTTTTTTACCCAATGAAGAACATTGTCCAGAAGGTATGGTTGTTGACGCAAATGCAGGGGAAACCATTTTAGATGCAGCGTTACGTTCAGGGATTGAAATTGACCATGCTTGTGAAAAATCTTGTGCTTGTACAACTTGTCACGTGATTGTGCGTGAAGGGTTTGATTCATTGAATGAAAGTTCTGATCTTGAAGATGATATGTTAGATAAAGCTTGGGGCTTAGAAGTGGATAGTCGTTTAAGTTGTCAAGCGGTAGTCGGTGATGAAGATTTAGTGGTTGAAATTCCACGCTATACCATTAATCATGCCAAAGAGGAACATTAGTTTATGAAATGGCAAGATGCACAACAAATTGCGGAAGCACTATATGATCGTTTTCCAGAATTAGATCCTAAAACAGTTCGTTTTACGGATATGCACCGTTGGATCTGTGAAATCGAAGAGTTTGATGATGATCCAGAAAAATCAAACGAACGAATCTTAGAAGCCATTCTGTTGTGTTGGTTAGATGAGTTTGAGTAAATTTAAATGGTTATTGAGTAGGGGAATATGAATTGATATTCCCCTTTTTTATTAGTGTCTAAAGCGGAAATGATGATGTCGTCCGCCAAAAAGAAAGTGAAGAATTTCCTTACCAGAAACTGTCAAGATGATTGCTGATAAAATCAGTACAATTCCTAAAAATATTCTTGCTGTCATTTGTTCATTAAAGATTACAACACCGACTAAAAGCGCTGTAATAGGTTCTAATGCACCAATAATAGACGCTGTTGTAGGCCCAATCATTTGAATGGAGTGGTTCATCAAGACTAATGAGAAAATAGTGGTAAAGACTGACAAACCTAAGACATTAACTAATAAAGTTGGTGAGAAATCTATTGGTAATGCAGTACCAAAATCAAGACGAATAAAGAAAACTAATGAGCCAAAGAATAATCCATAAAAAGTTAATTTGAGTACTGGAATATTGTGTAAAGGTGAACGTTCGACTGCAATGATATAGATGGCATAAGTTAATGCAGAAATAAATACTAACAAGACACCAAAAGGATTGAGATTAGTACCGTTATCATTTTGATATAACAATGAAACACCCAAAATGACTAAAGTAATGGCTAACATGGTTAACAGATTTAGGCGTTCATGAAAGAACAGTACCATAATAACAGCCACGAGTAATGGATAAATAAAGAGGATGGTTGAAGCGATACCTGCTTCAATAAGTTGATAACTAATAAAAAGCGTTAGTGATGAAAATGCAAAAATTATGCCAACCAATAAGAGTGTCAGAAACTCTTTTTTGTTGAGTTTAAAGGAAATTTTTTGCTGATACATAATGATTGCTAATAGGATACTAGCAACACCAAAACGATAGAATAGGACTGCATCAGGTGTTAAACCAAGTTGGTATAACGGTAAGGTAAAAAGCGGATTTAAACCATAAAAAAATGCGGCTATACAGCCGAACATTAATCCTTTTGCAAATTGTTTAGAGATCATTGTAAGAACATCAAAAAATCAAGATGGCTTATTATAGAACTCAAGAAATATTATTCAATAGTAAGACAAGGAAAGTAGATAAAAGCTCGTTGTTTTTTGTACAACGAGCTTTTAAACATAGAAGATTAATCCACCATAAAGCAGGCGATTTTAACGCCGTCAGGATATGTTTTTAGTTCAGGTTGTTGTTCACGACATTTATCAGTCGCAAATTGACAACGAGCGTTAAATGCACACCCTTTTGGTGGATTTAATGGACTTGGTAATTCGCCTGAAAGTTTAATTCGTTCTCGTCTTAGTTCAGGTGAAAGTCTTGGTGTGGCAGAAAGCAAGGCTTTAGTATAAGGATGACGAGGATTTCCAAAGATCTGTTCGGTTGTTCCTTGTTCTACACAACGTCCTAAATACATCACCATTACTTCATCAGCAATATGTTCAACAACTGATAGATCGTGTGAAATAAAAATATAAGATAACCCTAGGTTTTCTTGTAATTCCATCATCAGATTTAACACTTGTGCTCGAACGGAGACATCTAATGCAGAAACAGGTTCGTCTGCAACTACAATGTCAGGATTTAACATTAAACCACGAGCAATAGCAATCCGTTGGCGTTGTCCACCAGAGAACATATGCGGATAACGATCGTAAAATTCAGCACGCAACCCCACTTTTTCCATAATCGCTAATACCGCTGCTTTACGCTCTTCTTTATTTAGTGTGGTATTAATTTTTAAAGGTTCTTCCAAAATAGTGCCAATTTTTTTGCGTGGATTAAGTGACGCATACGGATTTTGAAACACAATTTGAATTTTTTGACGACGTAATTTTACAGTTTCATTATCTTTGACTAAAAAGTTTTGTCCTTGGTAATAAAGTTCACCTTCTGTTGGCGATTCAATCATGGTGAGCAAACGCCCTAAAGTTGATTTACCACAACCAGATTCACCTACAACAGCTAAGGTTTTGCCTCGTTCTAACTTAAATGAAACGCCATCTAATGCTTTGACATATTGAACAGGGGCAAACATTCCTTTTTTTACAGGATAATATTTTTTGAGATCAATCGCTTCTAATAGTGGTGTTTGTAACGATTGAGTTGAAATCATTGCTTCTTCAGACATGTTGTGGATTTCCTTCTGCATCTAATGGCATATGACATTTGACTTGACGGTTGCCAATGCGGTGTAAAACAGGTTCAGTTTGACGACATTCATCGGTTGCATATGGACAGCGTGGATTGAGTAAACAACCTTGAGGTCGATCGTATTTACCTGGAACAACACCAGGTAGTGATTCTAAACGTGATTTACCAGCAGCAAATTCAGGTAATGAGCGTAATAAGGCTTGTGTATAAGGATGTTTTGGTTCGCGGAAAATATCTGCGGCTAATCCTTCTTCTACCACTTGTCCTGCATACATAACAATAATTCTATGTGCCGATTCGGCAACTAAAGCAAGATCGTGCGTAATCAGAATTAAGGCCATATTTTCTTTTTGTTGCAATTCCAATAACAAGTCAATAATTTGAGCCTGAATAGTTACATCTAATGCGGTTGTAGGTTCATCCGCGATTAAGAGTTTTGGTTTACAAGCAATTGCCATTGCAATCATTACCCGTTGGCTCATTCCTCCAGAGAGTTGATGAGGATAAACATCTAAACGGGACTCAGGAGCAGGAATACCTACCATACGCAATAATTCAATAGTACGTTCTCGTCTTGCTTTTTTACTGCCACCTTGATGGACTTTTAACGCTTCCATAATTTGATAACCAACGGTGTAGCATGGATTTAAGCTAGTTATTGGATCTTGGAAGATCATCGCAACATCAGCGCCCACTAATTTTTGTTTTTGTTTCTCATTAAGAGTGAGTAGGTCTTGCCCATCGAATTGCAGATTATCAGCGGATACACGTCCTGGAAAATCAATTAATCCCATAATAGCAAGAGAACTAACAGATTTACCTGAACCAGATTCTCCTACGATACCTAGTACTTCACCTTGTTCAACTTGATAGCTAACATGATCAACTGCTTTAAAAGGTTTATTTTTTTCACCAAAATGGACAGAGAGATTATTTACCGTTAAAAGTGTCATTATTGCTCCTTATTGTTTTAATTTTGGATCAAGAGCATCGCGTAAACCATCACCCATTAGGTTAAAAGCAAGCACTGTAAATAAAATTGCTAAACCTGGGAAGGTAACAACCCACCAAGCACGTTGTACGAATTGTAAAGCTTCGGCTAACATCGCACCCCATTCTGGTGTAGGTGGTTGAGCACCAATACCTAAGAAGCCAAGTGCCGCCATATCTAAGATTGCATTAGAGAAGCCCATTGAGGTTTGTACAATTAATGGTGCTAGACAATTTGGCAAAATCGTAATGAACATTAAACGTAAAATGCCAGCACCTGCGACACGTGAAGATGTAACATAATCACGATTAATCTCATTTAGTACGGAAGCACGAGTTAATCGGACGTAACTCGGTAATGATACGAATGCAATTGCAAAGGAAGCATTTAATAATGATGGTCCTAGGATTGCTACAATCGCAATAGCCAATAATAAACTTGGTAGTGCTAGCATAATATCGATGATACGCATAATGATAATATCGAGTATGCCACCAAAATAGCCTGCAATTAAGCCAAGTGTGATTCCGAAAATAAAAGAGAGAAAAACCACTAATAAGCCAATAAATAAAGAAAGACGTGCACCATAAATTAAGCGTGATAAAATATCTCGCCCAACATCATCGGTACCAAGAATATGATTCCATGTACCACCATCAATCCAAGCTGGTGGTAATAAGAACGCATCTCTAACTTGTGTGATAGGATCATGAGGTGCAATGACATCAGCAAATACACTAATCAGAAAAATAATAACGATATAGCCTAAACCAACCACAGCACCTTTATTGCGGCTAAAATTAAACCAAAATTCTTGTAATGGCGTGTGTGGTGTAGAAACAGAAATAACGGAATTCGACATATTTTAATCCTTATTTACGGTGTCTAATACGAGGATTGACCACACCATATAAGAGATCAACCAATAAATTCACAACAATAATAATCGTAGCAATAATGAGTACGGCACTTTGTACTACTGGATAATCACGAGCACGGATTGCTTCAATTACCCATTTACCAATGCCAGGCCACGAAAATATTGTTTCGGTTAAAATTGCACCAGATAATAATTGACCGACAATTAATCCGATAACCGTAACAACTGGAATTAACGCATTGCGTAATGCATGAATAATGATAACTCGCATAGATGACAAGCCTTTGGCTCGTGCAGTACGGATGTAATCTTCTCCTAAAACTTCTAACATAGAAGAACGAGTCATACGAGAAATGACTGCTAAGGGAATCGTTCCTAATACGATAGAAGGTAAAATGAGATGCATAACAGCAGATTTAAATGCTCCAGGTTCACCAGAAAGCCAACTATCAATTAACATAAATCCAGTGACTGAATCAACCCAATATTCGGCATCTATTCGCCCTGAAACAGGTGTAAGGTTCCATTGCACAGAAACTAACAACATTAATAATAAGCCCCACCAGAAAATTGGCATAGAATAACCGGTCAGCGAGATAGCCATTACGGAATGATCAAAAATAGACCCTCGCTTGATTGCCGCTAGAATACCAATAGGAATACCAATAATAATTGCAAATAAAATTGCGAATACGGCTAACTCAATCGTTGCTGGAAAGAGAGATAAAAATTCATCTAATACAGGAACATTATTTTTAAATGAGGTACCAAAATCACCATGAGCAATACCTTTTAGATAATTAATATATTGCTCAGGTAAAGATTTATCTAAACCTAATTGATGCATCATTTGTTGATGTACTTCAGGACTTAACCCACGTTCGCCCATTCTTATTTCAATAGGATCTCCAGGAATAAGATGAATTAGGGCAAAAGTTAAAAGGGTAATACCAATAAAAGTTGGAATAACCATGGTTACCCGTTTAAAAATAAATCGAAACATAAATTTGTTTGCTCGCTAATTATTAAGATATTCTTGCCATAGGACAAGGCAAGAATATTTATTATAGTGATCAGGAAGTATGTAATATAGCTATTGAGATTACTCTAAGTCAACGCCATAGAATGAGTGTAATCCTAGTGGGTTAATCACATAGTTTTTACCCTCTTTACATACTGGCTCATACATAGTTGAGTGTGCAATTGTAATCCAAGAATTTGTTCTTTGAAAATCACTAAAGCTTGTTTATAAAGTTTAACACATTTTGCGTGATCACTTGATTGCATTGCTTCACGGATTAATTTATCAAATGGTACATAACAGAATTTAGTATAGTTAGAACCTTGTTCTTTAGATGTACAACATTAGTAATGTACCAAAGGAGTTATCAGGATCACTATTATCACCACTCCAACCCATCATACCAGTAGAGTCTTTACTTTTACGCATATGTTGTAAGTATTTATTCCATCATAACTTACAATTTTTGTATCAACACTGACCTTTTTCCAATCAGATTGAATCATTTTCGTTATACGATGAGCATTTAAGTTGTATGGGGAGGGGAACTAGCATAGCCCAAAGTTCATTGCTAACTCCTTTTTCAAAGCTATCTTTTTCATGCACGACAAGATTAGGATCTTTTTTCATTTTTGCAATATCAGCTGGATTTGGATAAGGCATTACTTGGCATTCACCTTTCTTCAAGTTTGCATGATAGGCAGAGATATCAGGAGTAATAGCAAATACTAAACGAGCAATTTTGGTTTGGTCTTCCCAATCATCATCAAATGCTTTATGCGAATTAAAGAATCTTTTTGGTAAGAAAATGGGCTTGAATGGATCTGTGCCAATAGGATTAGTATCAACTTTTTCAATGATATGTAGTGGTGCACTACAAGTTGAGAGTTGAAATAGGAGTTTTTTTATATAGAGAAATGCAGCATTTTTTATCAAATTTGTATTTATGTTTTTAAAATGTTAAATTATTTTTTTGAAAGAAATCACAAGTTTAACAAATTAATATTTATTATTTTTGGTAATCTTTTACACTTATCTCCACTTCTTTCCGATAACTATCCATGAGTAATATCTAAAATGCAATATCAATATGCGAATAACTTAAGTCAAAAATCTGAATTACGCCGTTTAATTAGTGAAAATTATGCCTGTTCTGAAAAAGAAGCTGTGGCAAAATTAGTCGCAACACTTCATTTTTCACCAGAACAAGAAATGTCAATTAGTCAGGTAGCACAACAGCTTATTACGAAAATACGAACAAAGAAGCAGAATCATTATGGTGTTGATGCATTAATGCATGAATTTTCTTTAGGATGTGAGGAAGGGATTGCATTGATGTGTTTGGCGGAAGCATTGTTGCGTATTCCTGATGCAGAAACACGTTACGCTTTAATTAATGACAAACTGAAATTAGGTAATTGGCGTTCACATATAAAACGTTCCAGTTCTTTATTTACTAATGCAGCCAGTTATGGTCTGTTATTAGGGAGGAAAATTAGTGCCGCATTGAGTGAGGAAGTATTATCCTCAGCATTAATGAAGAGCTTTGCTAAATTGTCTGCACCAATGATGAAGTTAGCAATTGAAAAAGCAATGGGGATTCTTGGCGATCAATTTGTCACAGGCGAAACTATGGAGAAAGCCTTAAAGAATATTGTTGAGCGTGAAAAAATAGGTTATTGCTTTTCGTTTGATATGCTTGGCGAAGCTGCGATGACAATGCAAGACGCTGATAAATATTTGCAAGATTATGTTGAAGCAATTCATGCAGTAGGACATCAATCGGCAGGAGGCTCTTTATATGATTCTAACGGTGTCTCAGTAAAATTATCCGCAATTCACCCACGATATTCTCGTTCTCAACAACACCGTGTAATGGAGGAATTATATCCTCGTTTAAAACAGCTATTTGTATTAGCTAAACAATATAATATTGGCTTAAATATTGATGCGGAAGAAGCATCACGTTTAGAAATTTCATTAGATCTATTAGAAAGATTATTACAAGATCCAGATTTAATGGAGTTTGATGGAATTGGATTTGTTGTTCAAGCCTATTCAAAACGTTGTCCATATGTATTGGATTACATCATTGAAATGAATCGCCGTTATCAACGCAAAATGATGGTGCGTTTAGTAAAAGGTGCATATTGGGATAGTGAAATTAAATGGGCTCAAACAGAAGGTGTAGAGGGATTTCCACTCTATACTCGAAAAGTACATACCGATATTTCCTATTTAAGCTGTGCACAAAAATTATTAGCCGCACAGGATGTAATCTATCCTCAATTTGCAACACATAATGTTCAAACGCTCGCAACTATTGCTGAATTAGGAAAAGGAAAAGAGTTTGAGTTTCAATGTTTGCATGGTATGGGAGAAACACTTTACGATAATGTTGTTGGTGCTCATCAATTTAACCGCCGAGTTAGGGTTTATGCTCCAGTTGGAACACATCAAACATTACTTGCTTATCTAGTACGCCGATTATTAGAAAATGGTGCAAATTCATCTTTTGTACATCAATTAGTTGATCCAAATATTTCAATTGAGCAATTAATTGAGGCTCCATGGAAGAAATTTACTCGTTTTCAAGGAGAACCAAATAAAGCGATTAAATTACCTCGCAATTTATTTGCAACTCGCCAAAATTCAGTTGGTTTTAACTTGAATGATGAAACAGCTCTATTGCGTTTAGAGATAGCGTTGAATCAAGCTAGCTATTCAGATATAGCTTCTTTATGTACAGTGAATGTAATGACAGAGAAACAATCTCAAGTTATTAATCCAGCACAGTTAGATCAACGATTAGCTAAAGTAGATTTTATGGCAGTGGAATCAGTAGCAGAGGTATTTCAGGCTGCGAAAAATAGTGATTGGCGACAAAAGTCAGTTACAGAACGTGCTATCATTCTTGAAAAAGCAGCAGATTTGTATGAAGAAAATTTTGGCTTATTAATTAAATTAGCGATTGAAGAAGCTGGAAAAACACTGCCGAATGCAATTGGTGAACTTAGAGAAGCAGTTGATTTTTTACGCTATTACGCAGAACAGATCCGTTTATTAGAAGATAAAAAGGCATTAGCTGAACCATTGGGAGTTGTTCTTTGTATTTCACCATGGAATTTCCCATTAGCTATTTTTACTGGTCAAGTTGTGGCTGCATTAGCAGCAGGGAATAGTGTGGTAGCCAAACCAGCAGAACAAACATCATTAATTGCATATTATGCTGTGCATCTCTTACATCAAGCTGGAGTGCCTCAAAATGCCTTGCAATTAACGTTAGGGGCTGGAGAACTCGGTGCGACATTAGTCGCACAACCATTCAATGCGGTAATGTTTACTGGTTCGACCGAAGTAGCACAGTTAATAAATAAACAATTAATTTCTCGGGAAGATCAACCTGTCTTGATTGCTGAAACTGGTGGAATGAATGTAATGGTGGTGGATTCATCTGCTTTATTGGAACAAGTGATTACCGATGTATTAAGTTCAGCTTTTGATTCTGCTGGACAACGTTGTTCTGCTTTACGTATTTTGTTGGTTCAAGAAGACATTGCCGATCGTTTGTATGAAATGTTAACAGAAGCGATGCAAGAGTTAGTATTAGGTAATCCAGCGTATTTGAATACTGATATTGGACCAGTGATTGATGCAGAAGCGAAACAAAAATTACTTGATTATCAAGAATCTGTCCGTAAAATCTCTCGTCGTTATTTAGAATTAACTACACCAACAAGTGGACATTTTGTTGCACCGTCTATTTATGAAGTAGGTTCACTTGATCAAATTACTCATGAAGTATTTGGACCAATTCTCCATTTTGTTCGTTATAAAGTGCAATCATTACCACGTTTATTATCTGAAGTAAATGCGAAAGGATATGCATTAACAGGCGGATGTCATAGCCGAATTCAACGTACTGTGAAGTTTGTCGAAGAAAACTTACAGTGTGGTAATTTCTATATTAATCGTAATATTGTAGGTGCTGTAGTAGGAGTACAACCGTTTGGTGGTCATGGTTTATCAGGAACAGGTCCAAAAGCGGGAGGTGAACTTTATGTGCAACGTTTAACGAAAACTAACCAATATTATTCTTCGTTGGCAGAAAGACCAAAAGTCTTGCCAAGTATCACTGGTGAATTAAATAGTATTGATTATAGAACAACAAGTATTTTATTACTTGGTAATGATATTACGCAATTACTTGCTGCCTATCGGAACTTACAACAATCAGGGTTTAAGGTTGTTGTGGAAAGTGATAACCCATTATTAGAACAGGATTTACCTGATGTAGAACGTCGTATTGAAGGACAATACTATCAGAAAGCAGTATTTGTGTCCCCAGTGAGTCTGGCAAAACGGCAATCTTTAGCAAAAAAGAATCCAGCCATTTTATGTTTATATGATTGGACAAAAACACAAGATTTAACCTTGTTATATCATGAATTTTCGCGTAGTGAAAATATTGCAGCCGCAGGTGGTAATGCAACACTTATGGCTATTGAAGAACAATAACTTCTAACACAGGAAGAACATATGCAAAACTATCAAATTTATACGGCTTTTGCCTTATATCTTGTTGTCATTTTAGGTATAGGTGTTTATGCCTATTATTCTACGAAAAATTTTAACGACTATATTTTAGGTGGTCGTAAAATGGGTAGCTTTGTTACTGCAATGTCTGCAGGTGCATCAGATATGTCTGGTTGGCTTTTATTGGGTTTACCAGGTGCTATTTTCGTTACTGGATTATCTGAAGCCTGGATTGCAGTAGGCTTAACCGTAGGAGCTTATTTCAACTATAAAATTGTAGCTGGGCGTTTGCGTGTTTTCACGGAACAATATGGTAACGCATTGACATTACCAGAGTTTTTTGCAGTACGTTTCCCTCGCCGTGCAAAATCATTGAAAATTATCTCTTCTTCAGTCATTTTGTTCTTTTTTACAATTTATTGTGCTTCTGGTGTTGTTGCAGGGGCAAAACTTTTCCAAAGTTTATTAGGAATTGATTATGGAACAGCACTAATTTTTGGTGCAATTGCAACAATTACTTATACCTTTATCGGTGGGTATTTAGCAATTTCATGGAGTGATACTATTCAAGCCTCTTTGATGATTTTTGCGTTATTACTAGCACCTGTTATTGTGCTATTGAATATTAGTTGGGGTGAAATTTCTGCAGCATTAGCGGTGAAAGCGGAACAAACTGGTATTCCATATTCAAATTGGCTGTATAACGTTTCAGGAATTGGTGTTATTTCGGCACTTTCTTGGGGCTTAGGTTATTTTGGTCAACCACATATTCTCGCTCGTTTTATGGCGGCAAATTCAGTAAAAGCCTTAGAAAAAGCTAGAGTGATCGGTATTACTTGGATGATTCTCTGTCTTGGTGGTGCTTGTGCGGTTGGATATTTCGGTTTGGCTTATTTTGAAGTCAAAGGCGTAATGCTAGATTCTGCGGAATCCGTTTTTATTGAAGTATCTAAAGCGATTTTTAATCCGTGGGTAGTTGGTATTGTTTTATCTGCTATTTTAGCTGCCATTATGAGTACTTTATCTGCACAGTTTTTGATGTGTTCTGCAGCAATTACAGAGGATTTTTATCATGGATTCTTACGTAAAAATGCTTCAAGTAAAGAGCTTGTTTGGGTTGGTCGAGCAATGGTATTAGTTATTGCTACCATTGCAATGTTAATTGCTCAAGATCCAAATTCTAAAGTAATGGGATTAGTTTCTTATGCATGGGCTGGCTTTGGTGCATCATTTGGACCATTAGTGATCTTGTCATTGTTTAACCGTAACATCACTTCAAATGCTGCATTATGGGGAATGCTAGCGGGTGCGGTAACTGTAGTTGCTTGGAAACCACTAATGCAAACATTAAATTGGAATGATATTGCTAATTTATATGAGATTATTCCTGGTTTCTTAGCTTGTTCAGCCGTAACTGTTGCTTCATCAATTTTTGCACCAGTAGCACCAGATGTTGCTGAAAAATTTGATTCAGTAGTGGAAATATTTAATGCACAAAAAAATGCCTAATTAGGTAAATATAGGGTATGACAGTAATTGAGCATATCCTATATTGTATTAACAAAATTCATTACGTTTTAGTGGTTTAAAGAAGTATCAAACTTAATAAAATTTAAAAATGCTTGACGAAATATCGGAAAGTGAATATATTGCAATTTCCTGATTAGGGGATTATTGGTGAGATGTCCGAGAGGCTGAAGGAGCACGCCTGGAAAGTGTGTATGTGCGAAAGTGCATCGAGGGTTCGAATCCCTCTCTCACCGCCAGAAGAAAGATTTTTTCAAGCGTTTTTGTTTATATTGTTCACTAGCTTAAATAAGCAATTTCTAAATCCATTCTGTTTATTTTGTTCTTTTTGCGTGGTTTTGTTTTTGGTGGAATGCTCTCTAGTCTTGAAATTAGATTAGTATGTGAGTTAGTTTTCACATTTCTTTTTTATGATTTTGTAACTATACATCCATAGTGATAAATTACACGGATTTTAAACACTTTATAAAATAAAATTACATTCTTCAGGTTATCGCCTAGTTTATGACGTAAACGAAAATGAACTAACAGTGATTGTGCTTTCAGTTGGAAAAAGAGAAAATTTAGACATATATAAAAAAGCATTATCACGCAAAACAATATGATCTGCACCTTTTTAATGAGGGATAGTTAGTCCAACTTTTAGGGTACAGATCAAGATTTGGTTTATTCTATCCTATTCTTCATCGTCCTCTTTCGCCCATTCTAATGCACGTTTAACCGCTTTTTTCCAACCTTTGTAACGACGTTGTTGTTTAGCTTCATCGTGATCTGGCGTAAAGGTTCTTTCGATAGAGGCTTTATTTCTAAGCTCTTCAAGATTTTGCCAAAAGCCTGTTGCTAAACCAGCGAGATACGCAGCACCTAAAGCGGTAACTTCTTTTACGGTTGGACGTTCTACTTGGGTATTAAGAATATCGGCTTGGAACTGCATTAAGAAGTTATTAGCTGTTGCACCACCATCAACACGTAGTGTTTGTAATTTTTCACCAGAGTCTGATTGCATTGCTTCTAATACATCACGAGTTTGGTAAGCGATAGATTCAAGTGTGGCTCGAACAATATGATTACGATTTGCGCCACGAGAAAGTCCAACAATTACTCCGCGTGCATACGGATCCCAATAAGGTGCACCTAAGCCAGTAAAGGCAGGAACCACATAAACACCGTTACAATCAGGAACTTTTTGTGCAAAGTATTCGGTATCTGAACTATCATGAACAATTTTTAATTCATCACGTAACCATTGGATAGACGCACCAGCAACGAAAACAGAACCTTCTAATGCATAAGCAGGCTCACCTTTCGCATTACAACAGATAGTTGTTAATAGACCATTTTTAGAAGTAATCGCTTTATCACCAGTGTTCATTAGCATAAAACAACCTGTACCATAAGTATTTTTAGCTTGTCCTGAATTAACACAAAGATGACCATATAATGCAGCTTGTTGGTCGCCAGCGATACCTGCGATTGGAATACGAATACCACCTTTACCACCGATATTGGTTTGACCGTAGATTTCAGAAGAGTTTTTCACTTCTGGTAACATAGAACGAGGAACGCCTAAAATTTCCAACATTTTTTCATCCCATTGTTTGGTATGAATATTAAACATCATGGTACGAGAAGCGTTGGTATAATCGGTAACATGAACACGACCTTGAGTTAATTTCCAAATGAGCCAAGTATCCACAGTTCCGAAGAGAAGTTCACCTCTTTCAGCTTGTTCTCTTGCACCTTCAACATTATCTAAAATCCATCTTACTTTAGTACCAGAGAAGTAGGGGTCAACGACTAAACCAGTGGTATTACGAATATAGTCAGTATATCCAGCTGCTTTTAATTTATCGCAGAAATCAGCAGTACGGCGACATTGCCACACAATAGCGTTATAGACAGGTTTTCCTGTATTTTTGTCCCAGACGATAGTAGTTTCACGTTGGTTAGTGATACCGATGGCAGCAATTTGATCGGAACTAATACCTGTTTTAGCGACCACTTCATTTAAGGTAGAACTTTGTGTTGCCCAAATTTCCATTGGATCATGTTCTACCCAACCAGCTTTTGGATAAATTTGCGTAAATTCACGTTGGGCAATACCAACAATATTAGCATCATGATCGAGTAGTACTGCACGAGAACTAGTTGTACCTTGATCTAATGCGATGATGTATTTTTTATCTGTCATAATAGTTACCTTTTATACGAAGAATTAGTTATCAATTTTACAGCTGTTACAAGGAAGGTGGTTACTAATAAAATGGCGATAACCCCAAGCACCGAATAGGCCACCAATGATTGGTGAGATAATTGGAATTAAAGCATAAGGAATTGCAGTACCGCCTGTCATAGCAATTTCACCCCAACCAAAAAGTGTAGCGAAGAGTTTTGGACCAAAGTCACGAGCTGGATTCATAGCAAAACCAGTTAGAGGGCCCATGGCTGCACCGAGTACAGCAATTAAAATACCAATAAGTAATGGAGCTAATGGACCACGAGGCACACCATTACCATCATCAGTCAATGCTAAGATTAATGCGACTAATGTTGCGGTTAGTGTAATTTCAACTAGTGCTGCAGTGAATAAATCGATATGTGAATTAGGATAGGTAGAGAAAATACCTGCAGTGAATAGACTATCAACTGAACCACGAACGATATGTTGACTTGCTTCATAGTCAATAATTACACCACGATAGAGAAAATAGACGACTGCCGCACCGAAAAAACCACCTGCAACTTGTGCAATGATAAAAGGAATTACTTTTTTACCATCAAAACAAGCAAATTTCCAAAGTGCGATCGTAACTGCAGGATTAAGATGTGCACCAGATACGCCAGCAGTCAGATAGACTGCTAAGGCGACCCCTAATCCCCAAACAATACTGATTTCCCAAAGACCAAATTGTGCACCTGCAACACGTGCTGCAGCAACACAACCACAACCGAAAAATATTAACAATGCAGTACCGAGAAATTCAGCGATACATTGTCCTTTAAGTGAACGATCAAGTGCCATAAAGACTCCTTTGATAAGTAAAAAAGTAGAGTAGTTAATGTTCATAATCGAACATTTGAGGTGTATTTAAGGACTAAATCGAATGTTTGTAAAGTGTGTTTTTTCGTAAATGAGAGGTTTGTCAAAAAAATATTGTAAGTTTTATTAAAAAATGAGCGATAATTCACAAAAAAAAGTAGGGTTAAAATTTAATTTTTTCGTTAAAAATAAAAAACTCTCTCGTTTTTGCTCAAAAATAGAAAGTAACGAGAGAGTTATTTGACTTAACCACCAGCTAATTTGACTTTAAAGCCTTTGCTTTCTAACAGCTGTTTAATGAGTTCTCGATTTTCACCTTGAATTTCTATCGTACCATTCTTGGCTGAACCTCCACATCCACAACGTTTTTTAAGTTCAGAAGCAAGTTGCGTTAGTGCAGCAGGCTCTAGATCTAAGCCAGTAATTACACATACTCCTTTCCCTTTTCGTCCAGATGTTTGGCGTTGAATACGTACAATACCATCCCCTTTTGGATGTTGTGGCGTAGTTTTTTCAGGTTTGATCCGACCAAGTTCGGTTGAATAAACAAGCTGACTTTCTGACATATACTACCCTTGAATAGAAGCATTAATTTGTTTTAATACTGCAATCGGATCTGCTGCTTGAGTAATTGGACGACCAATAACTAAATAATCAGAACCAGCTTCAATGGCCTCTTTAGGGGTCATTACACGACGTTGGTCGCCTAGTTGACTGCCTTCTGGACGGATACCAGGTGTAATTAATTTGAAGTCGGTGCCACAACGTTGACGAAGAATTTCCACTTCTTGAGGCGAACAAACCACACCATCTAATCCTGCACGTTGGCTTAAACGGGCTAAACGAATAACATGTTCTTCAGGAGAAGTATTCACACCAATTTGTAATAAATCTGCTTCTTCCATACTGGTTAAAACGGTAATAGCAATTAGAATTGGTGCATCTTTACCATAGGGTTCAAGAATTTTTTTAGCAGCTTCCATCATTCTTAAACCACCACTGGCATGCATATCAACCATCCAAACGCCTAGATCCGCAGCAGAACGAACTGCACGAGCGACAGTATTTGGAATATCATGAAATTTAAGGTCAAGAAAAACATCAAAATGACGTTTTTGTAACTCTTTAACAAATTCAGTACCTAAAGTGGTAAACATTTCTTTGCCCACTTTTAGGCGACATAAACTAGGATCTAGTTGATCAACAAGCTGCATCGCTTCTTTTCTAGTTTCGTAATCTAAAGCAACAATGACTTTATTTTCCA
Source organism: Gallibacterium melopsittaci (assembly GCF_042433085.1). Lineage (NCBI taxonomy): Bacteria > Pseudomonadati > Pseudomonadota > Gammaproteobacteria > Pasteurellales > Pasteurellaceae > Gallibacterium > Gallibacterium melopsittaci. The sequence goes on along the minus strand of NZ_JBHLWA010000013.1, from coordinate 30,264 downwards.
TGATTTTCCTCATTATGTTTAAGGTTAAGTTTAGTTATCAATTGGGGTAATGGTTTCCCAATGGCGACAAGATGGACATTGCCAAATTAGTTTATGACTTTGAAATCCACAATGATGACAGCGGTATTTAAAGCCCTGTTTTAAGCGTTCATCAACAATATTGTAAAGCAGTTTTAAGCTCTCTTTACCACTTCCTTCTTCAACTTCATCAATTTGATATTGAATAAAACGATGGAAAATTCGCATAGTAGGTTGTTTTTCAAGTTGATGATAAAGATGCTCTTTAGCAATTGCTGTACCTGATTTTTGTTCAATATAATGGGTCAGTGTTAAGACAACTGCACTACTTGCTTTTTGCTGTTGTAAGCGAACTAAAAAAAGTTCAAATTCATGTAGCTGCGTTGGTAGATGTTGATAATACTCAACTAAAGCGGGTAGAGCCTCACTGACATAAGCGGTATTTTGTTCAGCGATATGTTCTAATGTTTTAATAGCTTGTTCATAATCATTTTGTAGTGCATATTCTTCGGCAAGAATCATTGAAGCACGCACACAATTTGGTGACACAATTAAAGCTTTGGTTAAATAAGAAATAATTTGTTGACGGTTTTTTTGTTCTTGTTCTTGTTGTAAAGCAAATTCGCAATAGTAATGTGACAAAGCAATATTATTTTCAGATTGCGTTAATTTACGATAACGTTCACCAACTTCAATCGCTTTATGCCATTCTTTCATTCGTTGGTAGATATTTGCTAATTCGTGTAACGCATTTTCTGCATAATCTGGTTCCTCGCTAAGTTCTTGATAGAGTTTTTCAGCACGATCTAAAAAACCAATAAACATAAAGTCTTTAGCAAGTTGTTGTTTGGTGAGTAGCTTTTGTTCATACGTATAATTAGGATTATTATCGATGTTTTGATGAATGCGTAAAGCCCGATCAACTTCACCACGAGAACGGAAGAGATTACCTAAGGTTAATTCAGCTTCAAATTGTGAGCTATTATCGATAGCATTTTCAGATTCTTGCTTCTCTAGCATCTTCAAGAAAAGATCAACTGCTTTTTCTTGTTGATTTGAAAGTAAAAAATTTACCCCGGTCATATAATCACGGGATAATTTATTACTAATTTCCTCTTGATCTTTTTTTGCACTGCGATGCCCCATGTACCAACCATAAGCAGCAGCAATAGGCAAAAGGAGAAAGAGAAGTTCTAGCATTATGCGTTTTTATCTCTTGCAGTCATTAGCTCATTAATTTGTTGTAATTGTTTTTTAATTTGGCGATTTAACGCAATATTCTTCATTTTTAATTTAAGGTAGAAAAAGCCTGTTACTAACCAACCAAGTAAAAAACCGAAACCAAAGAGAATTGCAACGAGAGAGGAGAGTTGAATATTACTTTTTGCAATAATGTAATTTACTGCAATAACTTGGTCATTATTTGCACCGACTGTAATGCCTACAATAATTAAAGCAATAACAACGACGAGCGTTAGAATATATTTTAATTTCACGTTGCCTCCTGGGGATGAACATACTTGAAGATGGTTCATTATGCCAAAAATAGCTCAACTATAATAGAGGAATTCTGAATTTAAACGTGATTAAGAAAAGAAATAAAGATAAAGCTGTTAATTTGGAATGAATTAACAGCCTTCTAGAAAAAATAGATCATAATAAATTAATTATCGACACGTTCACGCAATTCTTTACCAGCTTTAAAGTGCGGAACTGATTTTGCTTCAAGGCTAACTTGAGAGCCAGTTTTTGGATTACGACCAGTACGAGGTTGGCGATAACGTAAAGCAAAACTACCAAAACGGCGAATTTCAATACGATCCCCATCTTCTAAGGTAGCAGAGAGATGTTCTAGAATTTCTTTAACTGAACATTCAATTTGTTTAATCGGCATAGTCGGGTGACGATTAACTAACTTTTCAATTAATTCTGACTTTGTCATGTTAGTCTCCTTCTGTCTAATCGCAGAAAATCCGATATGCTAGGCATATCGGATTTATTTCAAATCAATGAATGATCAGAGATTATTCACCTTTTGCTGCTTTGAATGCTTCAGCCATTGCGTTAGGAATAACAACATCTTCTTGTTTGTTATTTACGCTTGCTAAAGCTGCTGCTTCTTCAGCTTCGTCTTTCGCACGAACTGATAAGTGAACAATACGTGCTTTACGATCAACGCCAGTGTATTTAGCTTCAACTACATCACCAACATTAACGTCGCCGTTAAGATCTGCTGTGCGGATATAACCTTCAACACCATTGTCTAATTCAACTTTTACGCCTTTAGAATCAACATCAGCAACTTTCGCACTTACAACACTACCTTTTTTGTTTACAGCAACGAAATTGTTGAATGGATCTTCTTCAAGTTGTTTGATACCTAAAGAAATACGTTCTTTAGCTGCGTCAACTTGTAATACGATAGCTTCAACTTCGTCACCTTTCTTGTAGTTACGAACAGCTTCTTCACCTGGAACATTCCAAGAGATATCTGATAAGTGAACTAAACCGTCAATACCACCTTCTAAACCGATGAAAATACCGAAGTCAGTGATTGATTTGATCTTACCTGATACTTTGTCACCTTTGTTGTGAGTATCAGCGAATTGTTGCCATGGATTTGGTTTACATTGTTTTAAACCTAAAGAAATACGACGACGTTCTTCATCGATTTCTAATACCATTACTTCAACTTCATCACCTACGCTAACGACTTTAGATGGGTGAATGTTTTTGTTTGTCCAATCCATTTCTGAAACGTGAACAAGACCTTCGATACCATCTAAAATTTCAACGAAGCAACCATAATCAGTTAAGTTAGTTACTTTACCAGTTAATTTGCTATTTACTGGGTGATTTTCTGCGATTGCAGCCCAAGGGTCTTGACCTAATTGTTTTAAGCCTAAAGAAACACGGGTACGATCACGATCGAATTTTAATACTTTAACAGTAACTTCATCACCAACATTTACGATTTCGCCTGGGTGTTTAACACGTTTCCAAGCCATATCAGTGATGTGTAATAAACCATCAACGCCACCTAAATCAACGAATGCACCGTAGTCAGTTAAGTTCTTAACGATACCTTTAACTTCAGCACCTTCTTGTAAGGTTTCTAATAATTGATCACGTTCTTGGCTATTTTCTGATTCGATAACAGCACGACGAGAAACAACAACATTGTTACGTTTTTGGTCTAATTTGATAACTTTAAATTCTAATTCTTTACCTTCTAAGTGAAGAGTATCGCGTACTGGGCGAGTATCCACTAATGAACCAGGTAAGAATGCACGAACACCATTCAACTCAACAGTAAAACCACCTTTTACTTTACCATTGATTAAACCAACAACAGTTTCTTGATCTTCGTATGCTTTTTCTAAGGCAATCCAAGATTCGTGACGAACAGCTTTTTCACGAGAAAGTTTAGTTTCACCGAAACCATCTTCAACAGCGTCTAACGCAACTTGAACTTGATCACCAACTTGAACAGTGATTTCACCTTGTGCATTTTGGAATTCTTCAGCAGGGATAGCTGCTTCTGATTTCAAACCAGCATCAACGAAAACAAAACCTTTGTTGATAGCAACAACGGTACCAGTAACAATTGAACCTTGACGAGTTTCAAGTTCTTTTAGTGATTCTTCAAAAAGTTGAGCAAAAGATTCTGACATATAAATTAATCTTCAATAAGTTAATAACGACCGTCTAACATCCTATTAAACGGGGCTGATAATAATTGTTTATTCATCCTTGAATAAACACACAAAAACGATTTATCCCAAATGAGGGAGTCGCTGACGAATATGTTGTAATGCCAACGAAAAGACTTCTTTGATAGAAAGGGAAGATGAGTCTAATAGAATCGCATCATCCGCTGGAACAAGCGGCGCTACTGCACGATTTCTATCACGATAATCTCGTTCCTGAATTTCGGATAAAATCTGGGCAAAATTACCATTAATTCCTTTTTCCTGCAACTGTTTTAAACGTCTTTTTGCACGTTCTTCTGCAGTGGCATCGAGAAAAAACTTAATATCTGCTTGAGGAAAGACAATCGTTCCCATATCCCGCCCATCAGCGATTAAACCTGGTGCAATGGCGAAATCACGTTGTTTCTGTAATAGAGCTGCACGAACTTGCGGAAATACTGCAATTTTTGACGCATACTCAGCAACTTGTTGTGTACGAATCGTATCACTTACATCCTGTTGATCTAATAGTGTGCGTACGCCATTTTCATCTGGAACAAAGTGAATTTGAATAGTTTGTGCAAGTTTGGTTAAAGCTTCTTCATTATTAAAATCAAGTTGGTGTTGCCATGCAGCTAACCCAAGAATGCGATAGATAGCACCAGAATCCAGTAAGTGGAAACCGAAATGTTTAGTAAGTGCTTGGCAGAGTGTTCCTTTCCCTACACCACTTGGCCCATCAATAGTAATAATGGTTGCTGTCATTGTAATTACCTATCTAACTAAGAAAAAAGATGCCGCACAAAATATGTGCGGCGAGATGAATAAATTATACTGATTCTTCTAATATCGAGCAAAATTATTTATGTGCAGATACTTGAGAATCAAAGTGGCTGCTTGGAGTAAGGTATTCCTCACGATTTGGATCCACTAATTTCGATTTCTTGATCATTTTCTCAATAGTTACACCTTGTACTAGGATAGAGAACACTACAACCGCATAAGTCATAATCAAGATAATATCTTTCACATCTGTTCCGTTTACAAAAACGGTTTTCGCTGGTAAGGAAAGTGCCATTGCTAAGGCAAGCCCACCGCGTAAACCACCCCATGTCATAATTTTTAAGGTATATGGGTTATAAGTACGGAAGAATTTTAAAATTGAATATGGAATCCAGAGGCTAAGATAACGTGCTGCTAAGCAAACAGGAATTGCTAACAGCATCATTAAGAAACCTTTAAAGGTGAAATCAATTAATAATAACGCGAAACCAATAAGGAAGAATAAGAGTGAATTTAAGAAATGGTCAATCATCTCCCAGAAATGGTCAAGGTAACGTTGGCTTTGTTCAGAGAAGCCACGATGGCGAGTCCAGTTCCCCACCATAATACCTGCAACTACCATTGCTAATGCACCAGAAACACCTAACATATTCGCTAACATAAAGCCTGCTGTTGGGATGGTTAACGTTAATAAGATTTCCAAGCTACCATCATCGGTTGAGGAAATTAAAAGGTGAGCAATAAGACCAAGCACAAAACCGAATAAGATACCACCAATCGCTTCATGTAAGAAAAGATGTAATACTTCGCTCGCTGTCATTTGTTCGGTACTAAATGCAACAGTAAAAATAGTAACGAAAATAACTAAACCAACACCATCATTAAATAATGATTCACCTTCAACTTGCATAGAAAGGCGTTTTGGCGCACGTAAATTTTTAATAATCGCTAGTACAGCAATTGGGTCGGTTGGCGAAATTAACGCACCAAATAATAAACAGTAAATGAAATTAATTGGGAGGTTAATTAAATTTGCTACAAGATAAATAAGCGCACCGACAATAAAGGTTGAGGCAAGCGTTGAAAAGAGGGCGAAAATAGTAATTTCCCATTTTTGATCGCGTAGTACAGGAATTTTAATTCCCAAAGCACCAGCAAATAATAGAAAACCTAAAATCCCGTCAAGAAGGAAACTTTTGAAATCGATTTTCTGCATCACTTCAATCGCAATTGAATCGATTTGGAACCAGCCGAGATAACCTAATAGTAGTAATAATAATGAACCTACCATGGCTGCTGCAGTAATAGCGATAGTTGATTGAATCTTATCGCTAATTTTACTGGTGACAAAACCGAGAATAATTGAGATGGCAGATAAAAAACAGATATAAGTATAAATGCTCATAATAAGCCTTTTTGGATTAAAGTCATTAACGCGCGCTATTAAAGCAATTCATTGCTAATAAGTAAAGTGGTAGTATGTAGGTATATTTTAAAAATTTTTGATAATTTATGAAAAATTTGCTGAAAAAGCGTTTCTTGTTTTTACTGGTATTATTGGGGCTAAGTGGATTTTTAATTGATTCAGTGACAATCTATCCCTCGCCATATACAACTTTAATTTCTGCTTCTTCTGTAGTCCATCACACCCCTGTTATACAGACAGAGCAGACAGATCGTACCTGTTATCATCCAACATTAAAGGCATCAACGATTGAACAAAAGCAATTACGAGTAGTAGTCTGGAATTTACACAAAGGATTGGATCGTGGTTGGCAACAAGCATTACAACATTATAGCCAGTCGGCTGATATCCTATTATTACAAGAAGTCACCAGTGAACAAAAATTGCCTCAATTATTACCAACGTTACCAGAACAACTTTTTGCTAGTCCTTTTGCTTATCGTAATGTGATGTCTGGCGTTGCCCAAATCAGTAAATTTGTACCTCAATATTATTGTAGTGCCTCGGTTGTAGAACCTTGGATTCGTTTTCCGAAGGCTAGTATGAGTGCAAATTATTCACGCAATAATGCACAAGCTTTGTTAGTAATTAATGCCCATTTAATCAATTTTGAATGGATTCCTACTGCTTATCAACAGCAGTTACAACAAATTACTGATCAAATAAAACAACACACAGGGCCAGTGCTTCTCGCAGGAGATTTTAATGCTTGGAATCAAGAAAGAACGGTGTTATTGCGGCAGTTAATGAAACAGCTAGGTTTACAAGAAGTACAATTCACGCCTGATGATAGAATTCGATTTAATCGATATCCTTTAGATTATGTATTTGTAAGAGGAATAAATGTGATCCAAGCAAAAACTGTGCAGACAACTGCTTCGGATCACAATCCATTATTTATTGAACTGGCTTTTTAGTGATTAAAGCATAAAGTATTCAAAGACTTCAGGTAGGTGCTCGATAATCGTTTCTTTTCCAGCAATATTTTCCCCTTTCCAGGATTCAAGCAAGATTTCAGGGGTAAATTGTTGCTTAGCTTCATCTGCAAGTGGTTGATAACTAAGATGCCAAAATTCAACTCCCATTTTTTTATATTTAGGAAAATTAACAAATGGTAGGGTAAAACCAAAATTTTCCATATTTTCAAGTAAAAATTCGACTAAAGGAGCAAAATAACCACCAGTTTGATATTCTTGTGGTTCCAGTAACAGTGGTTGTCCAACAGGAAGTAAGTTTGGTGCAAATACATCAATTTCTGTTCCCCAATGATGACGACTGGACCCAGGTAAAGTTGACCAACGTAAAATAGCTTCACATTTTTGCCAATCTGGAAAGAGTGAAACATTAATTATATTTCCTCGATCATCGTGTACTTTTCGTAACCCATTAAATTTATGATTCCAAATCCATTGTTGACGTCCAAAATCACGAAAACTGCTTGCGGGTTGCAAATTAATCCCAGCTTGTTTGGCAGCTTGTTGTAACCCTAAAAAGGCAGTTACTGCTTCTTTTTGTAAAAAGTGTGCAGTTGAATAAGTTGAGGGTATGGGGGATAAATGTTGACGAGATTTTCCTGTCAAACACTCAGTAGATAACATAAATTATTCTCCTAATAAAAGCTGGAGCATTTTAACATGAACTGTAGTTAATGTAATGAGATCTTTACAGCTGACACATTCATTAACACGATGGATTGTTTTATTTAAAGGTCCAAGCTCGACAACCTCAGCTCCCATTAATGCAATGAAGCGTCCATCAGATGTACCTCCACTTGTTTCTAATGTAGGAGTAATGTGAGCAATTTGTTGTAGCGATTGCACAACCGCGTCAACTAATTTCCCTTTTGGTGTTAAAAAAGGTTGTCCAGATAACCACCATTCAATTCGATATTTAAGGTGATGGTGTTGTAATAGCTGTTCTACTCGTTGTTTGATTTTGTCATCAGTGGTTTCAGTATTAAAACGCAGATTGAATTGCAGATAGAGTTCGCCAGGAATAACATTATTTGATCCAGTGCCAGCGTGAATATTGGCAATTTGCAAACTTGTTGGTGGGAAAAATTCATTACCCTGATCCCATTCAATATTTACCAAATCATTGATAAACGCAGAAGCTTTATGAATTGGATTTTCTGCAAGATGTGGATAAGCGACATGACCTTGAATGCCTTGAATATACAAATTACCTGTAATTGAACCGCGACGACCATTTTTTACAATATCGCCTAATGTTGCTGTACTAGAGGGTTCACCGACTAAACAATAATCGACTTTCTCACCGCGAGCCATTAAGGTTTCAACAACTTTTACTGTACCATCTTTTGCAGCTGCTTCTTCATCAGAAGTAATTAAGAATGCAATTCGTCCTTGATGGTGAGGATATTGTTGGACATATTGTTCAGCAGCAATAATCATTGCAGCTAAAGATCCTTTCATATCGGCAGCACCACGACCATATAACAGATCGTCAACGATTTCCGCAGAAAATGGCGAATACTGCCATTGCGTTTCATCGCCTGTTGGAACAACATCAGTATGTCCTGCAAAGACAATAGTCGGTGATGAATCACCATGCGTTGCCCAAAGATTTAAAGTTTCGCCAAATGGCATCCATTCAATATTAAACCCAATTTTTGCTAAGCGGTCTGCAATTAATTGTTGACAACCTTCATCCTTTGGACTGAGAGAGGGACGACGAATTAATTCTTGTGCTAAGGTAATAACCGATTGTTTCATTTTGTGACTCCAAAGGTGGTAGCATATTGTTTTTCATTAAATCCAATCAGTTGGATATGTTCACCTAGTACAATAGGACGTTTAATTAAGGTAGGTTGTTGCAAAAGCAAAGTAACAACATTATCTGAATTTAAATTATTTTTTGTTTGTTCATCTAAATTACGCCAAGTAGTGCTGCGTTTGTTGACCACATTTTCCCAACCAAAATAATTGATAATTTGTTGTAAAAAATGTTGATCAACGCCTTGTTGGCGATAATCGTGTAGTACTGATTCAAGTTGATGCTGTTGCAGCCACGATAAGGTTTTTTTCACCGTATCACAATTTTTAATTCCATAAACAGTTAGCATAACTATCCTATAAATAAAGGTGTTGATTATTTGAAAACGCTCTATACTAACAAAGAAACTTCATACAAGGAAACAGACTCGCTAAATTTAATAGGAGAAATAAATGACACAACATATCGATAAATTAGCTTGGATTTTATTGGATCAGCATCGAGTATTAATGACACGATCTTATGGTAAAGATCAATATTATTTGCCAGGAGGTAAACGTGAAGTTGGCGAAAGTGATGAGCAAGCATTAGTACGTGAGATTAAAGAAGAATTAAACGTTGATTTGATACCTGAAACATTATCTTTAGTGGATGTTTTTCAAGCACAAGCTCACGGTAAAGCAGAAGGCGTGATGGTGGTAATGCGTTGTTATCAAGGAGATTACCAAGGGCAATTACAAGCAAGTGCAGAAATCGAAGAAATTCGTTGGTTAACTACTGCCGATAAAGCAATTTGTTCCCAAGCGGCTTGTTTGGTATTGGATTATTTGGCAGAGAAAGGATTAGTGGATTAAGTAAAAGTCGGATACTATGATCCGACTTTTAAGATTAACTAACAAACTGATACACAATTTGATGGTGATAAGGTTTATTCGCTTTTTGCATCCCACCATATTGATACCACTCAGGATGATTTGGTGCATCTGGTAGTGCTTCAGGTTCTAGGGCAATCGCTTGATAATTTTGATAAGTACCAAAATGACTTGGATTGCCTGCTAAGAAATTACCCGTATAGACCTGTACTGCTGCTTGATTAGTAGAAAGCAATAATGAGAGGTCACCCGTGGCGGAAGTTAATTTCGCTGCTGTTTTTAATTCCCCCAATGCCCCTTGTAATAAGAAAGCATGATCATAACCACCAACAGCTTGTTGATCTTGATCGGATAGAAAATCTTTGGCTATCGTTTTAGTTTGACGAAAATCGAACCCAGTTTGTGCTACAGCTGTTAAAGGGCGATTTGGAATACCTTCTTGATCAACTGGTAAATAGTGATCGGCAAATAGCTGTAATTGATGTTGGCGTACATCAGAATTTGTACCATCAAGATTGAAATAAGCATGATTAGTCAGATTTAATGCGGTATCTTGGTCGGAAACAGCGGTTAAATCTAATATTAATCGATTATCTTCTGCTAAATGATAGCGAGCTTGTACGGAAACATTTCCAGCAAAACCTTGATCGCCATCGACAGAAAATAGGGAAAAAATCACCGTATTTTCAGTAACGTGACTAACTTGCCAACGGCGTTGATCAAACCCGTTCCCACCATGTAGGGTATGACGATTTTGTTGATTTCTGACAAGCTGTTGAGTTTTGCCATTCAGGCGGAATTTGCCACGATTAATTCGATTGGCGAAACGCCCGATAGTTGCACCTAAGTAGGCTTGATTTTCCGCTAATTTTTCTAAAGGACAACTGCATAATGTTTCGCGTAACTGGCCATTAACGGGAACTTTTATGGATAATAACGTTGCGCCCCAATCAGTTAATTTGATTTGCATACCATTAAGATTACGTAGAGTAACCAGTTGATAAAATTGTTTATCGGGAGCTTTAATTTGACTTTGTACTAACATAAATGCACTCCTTGTGAAGCGGTACAAACATAAAAGTCCTCTTTTAATCCTGTTCGTATTTCATAGTTATCGGCAATAATTTTACGCACAGCATCAACACGATCATAAGGGGCAATCGCAACAATACAACCGCCAAAACCACCACCTGTCATACGTGCACCACCAGTATCGCCAATAGCAACTTGTGCGAGCTCTACAAGGTAGTCGATTTCAGGTACGGTGATTTCAAAATCATCTCGCATGGAGTCATGCGATTGTGCCATTAATTCACCTAAACGCTTAATATCATTATGTTGTAAGGCTTCAACAGCTTCTAATACCCGTTGATTTTCAGTCACAATATGTTTGGCTCGTTGGTAGGCTAATGGATTAGTTTGTTTAAGTTCGAAACCTTTGGCGTTAAATTGTTCGACGGAAACATCTCTTAATGCTTTTACACCAAAGAATTCGGCTGCTTGTTCACATTGTTGACGGCGAATGTTGTATTCACCATCGACTAAGTCATGTTTAACATGTGAGTTGATAATCATAATAGCCAGATTATCTGGGATTGGCGTTGGGACGGTTTCTAAACTACGGCAATCGATCATTAAGGCGTGATGTTCTTGACCTAATGCAGAAATTAATTGATCCATATTACCACATTGACAACCAACAAAAATATTTTCGGATTTTTGTCCAATTAAGGCTAATTCTGTATTGGTAAGCGGTAAATTACCTAATTGTTGGCAGAATTTCCCTGTTGCAACCTCTAAGGCAGCGGAAGAACTTAATCCTGAAGAATGAGGTACATTGCCACTAATCACTAAATTTGCCCCTTGTTTAAATTCAGGACAAGTTTGCTGGATAAAATGAACCACACCACGGATATAGTTACACCATTTACGTTCGACAGGTTTAATCTCTTCTAGTAATGAAAATTGATCGGTTTCATTAAGATCTGCAGCAAAAATATGGAATTGATGATCATCACGGGTACTACCACAGATTGATGTACCATAATTAATGGCACAAGGCATCACAAAGCCATCATTATAGTCAGTATGTTCTCCAATTAAATTCACTCGACCTGGGGCATAAACTTGTAAGGTTGGTTGAGTGGCAAAATGTTCAATAAAAACCTGTTTAGCTTGTTGAATTGGGTGCATAAATTCCTCACTCACTTAGTGTTGGCTATAGTGGATAGTTGATAAAGCTGCAAGGCGTGCAGCGGCTTGTTCAGCAGTTAAATCTCGTTGTGATTCGGCTAACATTTCGTAACCAACCATAAATTTACGTACAGTAGCGGAACGTAAAAGTGGTGGATAGAAATGGGCATGCAGCTGCCAGTGTTGGTTGTCTTCATGATTAAACGGTGCACCATGGAATCCCATTGAATAAGGGAATGAAGTAGAGAATAAATTATCGTATTTAGTTGTAAGTTGTTTAATCGCTATCGCTAAATCATCTCGTTGTGCTAGTGTTAAATCGGTTAGACGTTGAATATGTTCTTTTGGTAATAATAATGTTTCAAATGGCCAAACAGCCCAAAATGGAACGACTGCCACCCAATGCTCAGTTTCAACTACAATTCGTTCTTTGCGTTGCAATTCTTGTTGAACATAATCCACTAATAAGATAGATCCATGTTGTTGTAAGTATTGACGTTGCATCAGATCTTCTCGAGCAACTTCATTTGGTAAAAAACTATTTGCCCAAATTTGTCCATGTGGATGTGGATTAGAACACCCCATCGCAGCGCCTTTATTTTCAAAGATTTGTACCCAAGGATAATGTTGTCCTAATTCAGTTAATTGTTCTTGCCAAACTTTAATCACTTCAACAATTTCTGTTTCACTTAATAAAGGTAGTGTTTTGCTGTGATCATGCGAAAAACAGACCACACGGCTTTCTCCAGTTGCTTGAGAAACTTGGAATAGTGGATTGTCACTGACTGGTGGAGTTGGTGTTTGATGCAATAAAGCAGAGAAATCATTTTTAAATACAAAAGGTTTGGTATAAGTCGGATTTTGTTCACCAGTAATGCGTTTATTGCCTGGACATAAATAACAAGTTGGGTCATGGCTAGGTTTTTGCTCATCTGCCGTTTTTTCTTGTTGACCTTGCCAAGGGCGTTTGGCGCGATGAGGTGAAACGAGGACATATTCGCCTTTTAAAGGATTATAACGGCGATGTGGGTGTTCAGTAGGATCAAAAAACTCACTCATGATATTTTCCTTGTATCTGAGATAAAATGAAAACGCTTACAAAATTTCTATGTAAGATACCAATTATTTGTCCGATAAACTGTTATCTAGATCACAAAAAGAAGATATTTATCACTCTATATCCTTATTTAGCGTTATTATTTAAACAAATTATGTAACAGAGTCATTGAAGGGTTGAAAATATGGTAACAATTCGTGATGTTGCTAAACTTGCTGGCGTTTCAGTTGCCACAGTTTCTCGGGTTTTAAATAACCATGAGAGTATCAGTGAAAAAGCAAAAAATAAAGTATTACAAGCAGTTACAGAATTAAATTATCAGCCAAATGCCAATGCACAGGCATTAGCTTCACAAAGTATTGATACTATTGGTGTTGTTGTAACAGATGTAACGGATTCTTTTTTTGCTATTTTAGTCAAGTCAATTGATCAGGTTGCCGAAAAGTATCAAAAAAATATTTTGATTGGTATTGGCTACCATAATGCAGAGAAAGAACGTAAGGCGATAGATAATTTATTGCGTAAACGTTGTACTTGTTTGGTTGTGCATGCGAAAGCCTTGTCAGATGAAGAATTAGCAAATTATCTGAAAACGGTAAAAGGAATGGTGATTATTAATCGTGTGATTCCAGGATTCGAGAATCGCTGTGTTGGATTAGATAATACGAAAGGTACAGAGATTGCTACAGAAACTTTAATTAAATATGGACATAAAAGTATTGGCTACATAGGTTCTAACCACCCAATTCATGATGAAACTGACCGTTTACAAGGTTATCTGAATATGTTGCAAAAATATAACTTACCTATTCGTAAACTTGCTATTACCAAGGGGGCACCGAATTTTGAAGGTGGTGAGGAAGCGATGATTAATTTATTAAGTTATAACAGTGATTTAACGGCAGTAGTGGCATATAACGACTCAATGGCCTCAGGAGCAATGTCGGTCTTGAGTGAAAACGGTATTATTGTGCCAAAAGATTTTTCTGTCATTGGATTTGACGATATGCCAATCGCTAATCATCTAATTCCTAAATTAACAACAATTAGGTATCCTATTGATTTAATGGCAAATTATGCTGCTGAATTGGCATTGGGTTTGGCAAACGATGATACAAATTTACCTAAACCTATCCAGTTTAATCCGACTTTAGTCAGACGTTTTTCAGTAGAAAGACGACAAAAATAAAAAATTTTGTAATAGAGTTACATTTTTGTGAAACCGATCACATCAAAGCTGAAAAAAAATCGGTATGCTATTTACAGTTATATTTCTGCAGTAGTGGTATGGAAAGATAACAAGACAGTTGGTTAAAAATAACGGACTGTTAAATGAAGGAAAGTTGTTAACTTTAACACAATGAATTTCCAGTAAAATTACAATCAGGAGATCTGTATTATGAAGAAAATTGTTTTAAGTGCGATTGCTTTATCATTAGGCTTAGGTTTAGGTTCTGTAGCACAAGCAAAAGATGTGCGTATCGGTGTAACCATTTACAAATATGATGACAACTTTATGTCATTAATGCGTAAAGAGATTAATAAAGATGCAGAAAAACTTCCAGGCGTTAAATTGTTAATGAATGACTCTCAAAACGCACAATCAATTCAAAATGACCAAGTAGATGTTCTACTTTCTAAAGGTGTTAAAGCATTAGCAATCAACTTAGTTGACCCTTCAGCTGCACCAACCATTATTGCAAAAGCTAAACCAAACAATGTTCCAGTAGTGTTCTTCAATAAAGATCCAGGTCAAAAAGCAATCAATAGCTATGATAAAGCTTATTATGTAGGTACAGATCCGAAAGAATCAGGATTGATCCAAGGCGACTTAATTGCGAAACAATGGAAAGCACATCCAGAATGGGACTTAAATAAAGATGGTAAAATCCAATTCGTATTATTAAAAGGTGAACCAGGTCACCCAGACGCAGAAGCACGTACTAAATATGTTATTGAAGAGTTAAATGCAAAAGGTATCCAAACTGAACAACTCTTCTTAGATACTGGTATGTGGGATGCTGCAATGGCGAAAGATAAAACTGATGCATGGTTATCAAGCTCTAAAGCAAATGACATTGAAGTTATCATTTCTAACAACGATGGTATGGCAATGGGTGCATTAGAAGCAACTAAAGCACATGGTAAGAAATTACCAATCTTTGGTGTGGATGCATTACCAGAAGTATTGCAATTAATTAAGAAAGGTGAAATTGCGGGTACTGTGTTAAACGATGGTGTAAACCAAGCTAAAGCCGTTGTTGATCTTTCTAATAACTTAGCTCACGGTAAAGAAGCTGGTGAAGGTACTCAATGGAAAATCAATAACCGTTATGTTCGAGTTCCATATGTTGGTGTAGATGCAGATAACATAGGTGATTTCTTAAAATAATACCGTAATGTAGTTCCTAGAGGGGAGAAATTCCCCTCTTTCGTTAGTTTGGGGTTAGATATGTCAATGCAAGTCGAAAACCGAAGTGAAATACTGTTGGAAATGAAAGATGTCAGTAAGTCATTTCCCGGTGTGAAAGCGCTCGATCATGCAAACTTAACGGTACGTTCATATTCCGTGCATGCATTAATGGGTGAAAATGGTGCAGGAAAATCAACATTACTGAAATGTCTGTTCGGTATTTACGCTAAAGATGAAGGAGAAATCCTTTATCTCGGAAAAACAGTTAATTTTAAAACATCAAAAGAAGCATTAGAAAATGGGATTTCCATGGTGCACCAAGAATTAAACTTGGTTCGCCAAAGAAGTGTAATGGATAACCTTTGGTTAGGCCGTTATCCTTTAAAAGCAGGTTTTGTCGATCATGGAAAAATGTATCGTGATACTAAAGCAATCTTTGAAGAATTAGGAATTGATATCGATCCAAAAGAGAAAGTTGCTAAATTATCTGTATCACAAATGCAGATGATCGAAATCGCAAAAGCATTCTCTTATAACGCAAAAATTGTGATCATGGACGAACCAACTTCGTCACTCTCTGAAAAAGAGGTTGATCACTTATTCAAGATTATTGATAAGTTAAAAAATCGTGGTTGTGGAATAATTTATATTTCTCACAAAATGGATGAAATTTTCAAAATTTGTGATGAAGTAACAATTTTACGTGACGGTAAGTGGGTAAATACAGTTGCGATTAAAGATACTAATATGGATCAATTAGTTGCAATGATGGTGGGACGTGAATTAACACAACGTTTCCCAGAAAAACATAATGTTCCAAAAGAAACTATCCTTACCGTAGAACATTTAACTGCTAAAAACCAACCATCTATTCAAGATGTAAGTTTTGAACTTCGTAAAGGTGAAATCTTAGGGATTGCTGGGTTAGTCGGAGCGAAGCGAACTGATATTGTAGAAACCATTTTTGGTATTCGTGAAAAGAGAAGCGGTACGATTACTTTACATGGTAAAGAAATGCGTAACCGTAATGCATTAGAAGCAATTAACAATGGTTTTGCGTTAATTACAGAAGAACGTCGTTCAACAGGTATCTATGCTAACTTAAGTATTGAATTTAACTCATTGATTTCAAATATGAAAGCCTATCTTGGTAAGTTTGGTTTATTGAGTACAGCGAGAATGAAGAGTGATACTCAATGGGTTATTGATTCAATGAATGTGAAAACACCATCTCATCGTACGAATATTGGTTCTTTATCAGGCGGTAACCAACAAAAAGTTATTATCGGTCGTTGGTTATTAACGCAACCAGAAATTTTAATGATGGATGAACCGACTCGTGGTATTGATGTTGGGGCGAAATTTGAAATTTACCAATTAATGATGCAGTTAGCAGAAAAAGACAAAGGAATCATAATGATTTCATCCGAAATGCCTGAATTGTTAGGAGTAACCGACAGAATTCTAGTGATGAGTAATGGTCGTGTTGCGGGTATTGTCGAAACAGCAAAAACTTCCCAAGAAGAAATTTTGCAACTTGCTGCGAAATATTTATAAGTTGATAAAAGGATTGAATTATGGCTGGTATTCAACAAAAAAAATCACTAGATTTTATGAAACAAAATGCGATTTATTTTGTTCTATTAATCTTATTAGGCGTTATCGTATCTCAAGATGATACCTTCTTAAGTTTACTTAACTTTAGTAATATTCTTACTCAATCATCTGTTAGACTTATTATTGCACTTGGTATGGCGGGGATCTTGATCACCCAAGGTACTGACTTATCTGCAGGTCGCCAAGTTGGTCTTGCTGCGGTGGTATCAGCAACCATGTTACAAGCATTAGATAATACTAATCGTGTTTTCCCTGATTTAGCAGAAATGCCGATTCCAGTTGTGATCTTAATTGTTTGTGCGATTGGTGCAGTGATTGGTATGGTTAATGGTTTGATAGTTGCTTATCTTAATGTAACACCATTTATTGCAACATTAGGTACGATGATTATCGTGTATGGTGCGAACTCACTTTACTATGATGCAGTAGGTTCTTCACCAATTGCTGGCTTTAGTAAATCATTCTCTGAATTTACTCAAGGATTTATCCAACTAGGGGATTTCAAGCTCTCTTATATTACCATTTATGCCGCAATTGCAGCGTTCTTTATCTGGGTAGTATGGAACAAAACTCGGTTTGGTAAGAATATGTTTGCTATCGGTGGTAACCCAGAAGCGGCACGTGTATCAGGGGTAAACGTTGCACGAAACTTAATCTTTGTTTATATCCTTGCTGGAGCGTTCTATGGCTTTGCAGGTATGTTAGAAGGTGGACGTATCGGTAGTGCAACAAATAACCTTGGTTTTATGTATGAGTTAGATGCAATTGCTGCTTGTGTGGTTGGTGGTGTATCTTTCGCTGGTGGTGTGGGTACAGTAATTGGTGTTATTACTGGGGTAATCATCTTTACTGTTATCAACTATGGTTTAACTTATATTGGTGTTAACCCGTACTGGCAATATATTATTAAAGGTACCATTATTATCTTAGCGGTAGCTATTGACTCATTGAAATATGCTAAGAAGAAATAATCGTTAATTTATCATTGTAAGTTCCTTATTGATTTGAAAGTCGGTTTCTGCACCTTAACAGTTATTGTGAGGTGCAGTTTTTTATTGTATCAGTAATTAAAGAACACTCTATTCATCAACCATAATTGATAGTATGCTTATGCAGTATTACTCAAATATAGGTGAATCATTATGAAAAAAGCACTTCCACTTATTATTTCTATCACTTTACTTGCTGGTTGTGCATTATCGCCAGAAGAACAACGTGCTATGGAAGAGGCGAAAATTCGTCAGCAACAAGCATTGCAAGTATCGTTAGCGAAACAATGTGATGCAGAAACTGCTGCATTGATGCAGCGTCATTTTGATCAAGATATTGGCTTAACTGCAAAACAGCAAAAAGCGTTTGAAGAGGAATATACAAAGAAAGTAAATGATCCAATGTTCCAAGCCTGCTATAAATTAGCGTTACAAAATTATATGGCGGAGAAACAAATCAGACAGATGGAATTAGAAAGGCAGTTTTATGATGATTATCCACCTTATGATTTAGGACCTCGTTGGCGAAGACATCGTTTATATTGGTAAGTATGGATTGATATTGAATAAGGTCGGAATGTATCCGACCTTAATTTTAGGATTAATAGCCTAAAGTTGCTCCATCAGGATTACGTGGATCAGATGCACCATAAAAGCCGTCATCTTTTGCTTGGATAATTTGTACACGTCCCATTGTTGCCTTTGTGACTACTTTATAACCTTGTTTTTCAAGGAGATGAATTGTATCTGGGCTAATACCTTCTTCGATACGTAATTCATCTGGTAACCATTGATGATGTACTCTAGGGGTATTGATTGCTTCAGCAACATTCATACCATAATCAATCGTATTTACAATACTTTGTAATACAGTAGTGATTATACGTGCACCACCAGGACTACCTGTGACTAACCAAGGTTTATTATCTTTCATCACAATGGTTGGTGTCATAGATGATAGCGGTCGTTTCTTCGCTTCAATTGCATTCGCTGTACCACCAATTAAGCCAAAGGCATTTGGTACGCCATGTTTAGATGAAAAGTCATCCATTTCATTATTGAGTAAGATTCCTGTGCCTTGAGCAACAATTCCTGTTCCAAAGTTGAGATTTAGGGTGTAAGTGACGGCAACAGCATTACCAAATTTATCCATAATTGAATAATGTGTGGTTTGATCACTTTCATAAGGCTGTGGTTTTCCTGGTTTAATCTCACTAGCTGGAGTGATTTTATCGTCTTGGATTTTTTGTGCTAATTCGTCAGCATATTTCTTTGAAATCAAACCTTTCAATGGAATTTTAACAAAGTCAGGATCGCCTAAGTATTCGGAACGATCAGCGTAGGCTAATTTCATTGCTTCTGCATAATGTTGAATTGCTTTGGCGCTATTTACGCCATATTCACTTAATGGATAACGTTCTAAGATATTTAAGATTTGTACTAAATGGGCGCCACCTGAACTTGGTGGTGGCATAGTAACAATTTTATAGCCACGGTATTCACCCGTAACAGGTTTACGCTCGGCTACTTGATAGCTCTTCATATCTTCTAATGAAATTAAGCCACCGTGTTTTTCCATTTCTTTTACAATTTTTTCTGCGATTTCACCTTCATAAAAGGCTTTTGAACCTTGTTTAGCGATCAAACGTAAGGAGTGAGCTAGATCTTTTTGTATTAGGCGATCGCCACTGGCTAATGGAACTCCATCTTTAAAGAAAATTGCTTTGGTACTTTCCCATTTACCTAAATTATCTTTTTCTACTGCAAGGGTATTACCAAGAGTGTCACTAATAATAAAACCATTTTCAGCAAGTTTAATAGCAGGTTCAATAACTTTTTCTAGTGGCATTGTTCCCCATTTTTTTAATGCATATTCCATACCAGCAACAGTACCTGGAACACCAACTGCAAAGTGAGTGAAGAGTGATTTACCATCAACAACATTGCCTTTTTCATCTACGTACATATCTTTATGTGCTTTTAATGGAGCAACTTCACGGAAGTCGATAGCAAAATCTTCACCTGTTTTGGCATCATGTAGCACCATAAAACCACCACCACCAATATTGCCTGCGTTTGGTAATACAACAGCTAACGCAAAACCTACTGCCACTGCAGCATCAACGGCATTTCCACCTTCTTTTAAGATTGATAATCCTACCTTAGTAGCAAGATGCTGTTCAGTCGCTACCATACCATGTTTGGCATAAATAGGATGGAAAATATCTTTACTACTATCATAACGTTGTGCTGCTGCGGTTGTTTGTGAGGTCGCATTAACAGGTTGAGTATTTGCTTCAACATTTAAAGTTATTAGGGGTAGTGCGATCAACAGCGAGAGTAAGCTCTTTTTATAGAGATAGGATTTTTTCATATTAAATTTCCTTATGTGAGTAAGTGAAAGGAAATTTATTTGTAACAAATTGTTTACAGTTTAGCAATATAAAAATAAAGGAAGATTAAATTAAGTTAGAAAAATAAATGAGAGATATTTAATTGATAGATTAGTCATAAAGAATAAAAAAACTGCCCCGAAGAGCAGTTTTTTATCAGTTTATATCTAGATTACATAGATTGTGTGAAAGTACGAGTGATGACGTCTTGTTGTTGCTCTTTGGTTAAAGAGTTAAAACGTACTGCATATCCTGACACACGAATGGTTAATTGAGGATATTTCTCTGGATTTTCCATTGCATCTAATAACATTTCACGGTTCATCACGTTAACATTTAAGTGTTGACCACCTTCAACAGTTGCTTCGTGATGGAAGTAACCATCCATTAAACCCGCTAAGTTACGTTTTTGTGCTTCGTAATCTTTACCTAACGCATTTGGTACGATTGAGAAGGTATAAGAGATACCATCTTTTGCATACGCAAATGGAAGTTTAGCAACAGATGTTAATGATGCTACCGCACCTTTTTGGTCACGACCGTGCATTGGGTTAGCACCTGGTCCGAATGGTGCACCAGCACGACGACCATCAGGGGTATTACCAGTTTTCTTACCATACACAACGTTAGATGTGATGGTTAACACAGATTGTGTTGGTACAGCATTGCGATAAGTTTTGAGTTTTTGAATTTTCTTCATGAAACGTTCAACTAAGTCACAAGCGATTTCATCAACACGGCTGTCATTGTTACCGAATTGTGGATATTCACCTTCGATTTCAAAGTCGATAGCTACATCTTTCGCTACAACATTACCATCTTTATCTTTGATGTCGCCACGAATTGGTTTAACTTTCGCATATTTAATTGCAGAAAGTGAGTCAGCTGCAACAGATAATCCAGCGATACCACAAGCCATAGTACGGTAAACATCACGATCATGTAATGCCATTAATGATGCTTCATAGCTGTATTTATCGTGCATATAGTGGATGATGTTTAATGCTGTCACATATTGTTTTGCTAACCAATCCATGAAGCTGTCCATACGAGTCATTACATCATCAAAGTCGAGGTATTCAGTTTTGATTGGATCAGTTTTTGGACCCACTTGCATACCATTTTTCTCATCAATACCACCATTGATTGAGTAAAGCATAGTTTTCGCTAAGTTTGCACGCGCTCCAAAGAATTGCATTTGCTTACCAACAACCATTGGGCTTACACAACAAGCAATTGCATAGTCATCGTTGTTGAAGTCTGGACGCATTAAATCGTCGTTTTCATATTGAACTGAAGAAGTATCAATAGAAACTTTTGCACAGAAACGTTTGAAGTTATCTGGTAATTTTTCAGACCAAAGAATAGTCATATTTGGTTCTGGTGATGGACCCATAGTGTAAAGGGTATTTAAGAAACGGAAAGTGTTTTTAGTTACTAAAGTACGTCCGTCTAAGCCCATACCACCAAGAGATTCTGTTGCCCAAATTGGGTCGCCAGAGAATAATTGATCGTATTCTGGAGTACGTAAGAAACGCACCATACGAAGTTTCATCACTAAATGGTCAATTAATTCTTGTGCTTGTTCTTCAGTAATTTTGCCTGCTTTAAGGTCACGTTCAATATAGATATCTAAGAAAGAAGAAACACGACCGAATGACATTGCTGCACCATTTTGTGATTTAACAGCAGCTAAGTAACCGAAGTAAGTCCATTGAACAGCTTCTTTTGCATTGGTTGCTGGGCCAGAAATATCACAACCATAAGTTGCTGCCATTTGTTTGATTTGACCTAATGCACGATGTTGTTCAGCAATTTCTTCACGTAATTGAATGGTCATTTGTAAATCTTCGCCATTTTCTAAGCGAGATTGAAGTGAAGTAAATTGTTTAAATTTATCTGCCATTAAGAAGTCGATACCGTAAAGTGCTACACGACGGTAGTCACCGATAATACGACCACGACCATAAGCATCTGGTAAACCAGTTAATACACCAGATTTACGGCAACGTAAGATATCTGGAGTATAAACATCAAATACACCTTGGTTGTGAGTTTTACGATATTCAGTAAAGATTTTTTTTACTTGTGGATCAAGTTCACGACCATAAACTTTACATGAACCTTCTACCATTTTGATTCCACCAAATGGAATGATGGCACGTTTTAATGGTGCGTCAGTTTGTAAACCAACGATTTGTTCTAAATCTTTTTCGATATAACCCGCTGGGTGAGAAATGATAGTTGAAGGAATATCTGTATCAAAATCAAGAGGTTCGTGAGTACGGTTTTCCTCTTTGATACCTTCCATTACTTTGTTCCATAGTGTAGTTGTTGCAGCAGTTGCACCAGCTAAGAATGATTCATCACCTTCATATGGGGTGTAGTTACGTTGAATAAAATCACGTACATTCACATTTTGTTGCCAGTCGCCAGCTTCAAAACCAGCCCATGCTTTTTGTTGTTGCTCAGTTAATTGAGTCATAATCATTTCCTTCGTTTGAATGAATAATAAAAATTAAATCTTTAGTGCGCTTTGGCTAAGAAGCGATGGAATAAGCCAATACAAACCGCACCACCAACAATATTACCTAATGTTACAGGGATAAGATTTTTCACAATAAAGTGATATATATCAAGATCAGCATAAAGTGAAGGATCAATACCCAAGTGTTGCCAAAATTCAGGACTGCTATAGTGAGCAGTAATAATCCCCATTGGAATCATAAACATATTTGCGACACAGTGTTCAAAACCTGAAGCCACAAACATTCCAATAGGCAAGATCATAATAAATGCTTTATCAGTAACAGTGCGACCAGAGTAGGCCATCCAAACAGCAACACACACCATAATGTTACATAAAATACCGAGCGAGAAAGCTTCTAGCCAAGTATGATGAATTTTATGTTGTGCGGTTTTAAGGATAGTTAAGCCCCATTGACCGTCTGCTGCCATGGTTTGTCCAGCAAACCAAATTAATGCAACAATAATTAAACTTCCAACAAAGTTCCCAAAATAAACAACAACCCAATTACGTAACATCTGGGCGGTTGTAATGGTTCCAGAAGCTTTTGCTGTGATAGTTAGTGTAGAAGAAGTAAAAAGTTCTGTCCCTAGAATCACTACCATAATTACGCCTAATGAAAAGACTAAGCCACCAACTAATTTAGCTAGTCCCCAAGAAACGTTAACTAATCCAGTTTGCGTAGTAGTATAAAAAACAAATGCTAATGCAATACATGCACCAGCAGAAATGCCTGAAGCAAAGGAAAGAAAAGATTTTTTGTGTGCTTTATAAGCGGCAACGTCTTCCGCAAGATTAGTCATCTCGGTTGGATTCAGTGCTATTGTTGTCGCATCTTTCATAAAGACGATTTCCTTTATCAAAAAAATTTTATATTTTCAAAAAATTTAGTTAATTATAAAAATTTTTGAAAAAAATACATAGTAATTTTATGAGTTAGGAAATAGCTTTTGCATAGTAGTTGATACAGATCAAATTCTAATAAAAACAGTTGTTTGTATGTTAAAAAGCTGTTATCAAATTATCACTGAATATTTTCTGAACATTTAGAAAAATGAAAATATAAGAGGGTTTTAAGATGAGTAAAAAACTAAATTAATCCTAATTTTCTGTACTATAATAAGCAGCGTTTTTTTGTTTCATTTTTATTGATTAAAGAGGATGTTATGGCAACAGAAACCATTTTTAGTAAAATTATTCGTAAGGAAATTCCAGCAGAAATCATCTATCAAGATGAGCAAGTAACCGCTTTTCGAGATATTGCACCACAAGCTCCAACCCATATTTTAATTATTCCTAACAAAATCATTCCTACCGTTAATGATGTGACAGCTGAAGATGAACAAGTGCTTGGTCATCTGTTTGTTGTGGCAGCCAAAATTGCGAAAGAACAAGGAATTGCAGAAGATGGCTATCGTTTGATTGTGAATTGTAATAAGCATGGTGGCCAAGAAGTATTCCATCTCCATATGCACTTAGTAGGTGGTAAACAATTAGGCAAGATGCTGCCATAACTAAGAGAATATAAATAGTGAGGAAAAGTTGATGTCTGAATTGTTGATTGCTTTTATTTTAGGTTGTGTCGAAGGATTGACGGAATTTGTACCTGTGTCTTCAACTGGACATATGATTATTGCTGGGCACTTTCTTGGCTTTGAAGGAGAAAAAGCGGCAACTTTTGAAGTAATAATTCAATTAGGGTCTATTTTAGCGGTTATCTTTGTCTATTGGCGAAAAATGTTTGGCTTAATCGGTATTCATTTTGGTGAAACTGTTGATAAACATAAACCCCATTTAAATTTATTACATATTATTTTAGGTATGATCCCTGCGGTTGTTCTTGGGCTAGTATTCCATTCAACGATTAAATCATTGTTTAACATTCATAATGTGATTGGTTCTTTAGTAGCTGGCGGTATTTTGTTAATTTTAGCTGAAAAATTCCGTCCACAACGTGCCTATGCGGAAGAAGTAGATCAAATTAGCTATCGTCAGGCTTTTGCGATTGGTTTATTCCAATGTTTAGCCTTATTTCCAGGTTTTTCTCGTTCAGGAGCAACGATTTCTGGTGGATTATTAATGGGGGTAGGCAAAAAAGCAGCAGCCGAATACTCTTTTATCTTAGCTGTACCAATGATGATTGGTGCAACAGGCTTAGATTTATATAAGAGTTTGCCTTTCTTATCGTTGGAGGATTTACCTTTATTTGCTGTAGGTTTTATCACAGCGTTTGTGGTGGCAATGATTGCGATTCGGACTTTCTTACACTTAATTGGTCGAATTTCATTTGTTTCATTTGCAATCTATCGTTTTATTCTCGCATTAGTATTGGCGTGGATTGTGTTATAGCTTGAGTTAGGAGAGTAGGGTGAAATATAAAAATTTACGTGAGTTTATTACATTACTTGAACAACAAGGTGAGTTAAAACGTATTACGCAAGAGGTTGATCCTTATTTGGAAATGACGGAAATAGCTGATCGTACTTTACGCAAAGCTGGACCAGCATTGTTATTCGAAAATCCGAAAGGATTTACGATGCCTGTATTGTGTAATTTGTTTGGTACGGCAAGACGTGTCGCTTTAGGTATGGGACAAGAAGATGTAACAGCTTTACGTGAAGTGGGAAAATTATTGGCTTTCTTGAAAGAGCCTGAACCACCGAAAGGTATTAAGGATCTCTTTAGTACATTTTCACAATTTCGCCCTGTACTCAATATGCCAACAAAGACAATTAGCCGAGCAGAATGTCAAGAGGTTGTTTGGCGTGATGATGAAGTAGATTTATATCGTTTGCCAATTATGCAATGTTGGCCAGAGGATGTTGCACCATTAGTTACTTGGGGATTAACTGTGACTAAAGGACCATATAAAAAACGACAAAACCTTGGTATTTATCGCCAACAATTAATTGGTAAAAATAAACTCATTATGCGTTGGTTATCGCATCGTGGTGGGGCATTAGATTTTCAAGAGTGGCAAGAAGCTCATCCTGGCGAAAAATTTCCTGTGGTTGTTGCATTGGGAGCTGATCCAGCAACCATTCTTAGTGCGGTAACGCCTATTCCAGATACCTTATCAGAGTATGCCTTTGCAGGGCTATTGCGAGGTAATAAAACTGAAGTTGCTAAAGCATTAAGTTGTAATTTAGAGATCCCAGCAGGCGCAGAAATTGTGCTAGAGGGGCATATTGATCCAGAGGAAAAAGCATTGGAAGGACCTTATGGTGATCATACTGGCTATTATAATGAACAAGAGTATTTTCCAGTCTTTACGGTCACCCATATTACGATGCGTCAAGATCCGATCTATCATTCCACTTATACTGGGCGACCACCAGATGAGCCTGCGGTATTAGGCGAGGCACTTAATGAGGTCTTTATTCCAATTTTGCAAAAACAATTCCCTGAAATTGTTGATTTTTATCTTCCACCTGAAGGGTGCTCATACCGTTTAGCGGTGGTTACGATTAAAAAACAATATGCAGGGCATGCTAAACGAGTAATGATGGGCGTTTGGTCTTTTTTACGGCAATTTATGTATACCAAATTTGTGATTGTCTGTGACGATGATGTGAATGCACGTGATTGGAAAGATGTGATTTGGGCGATTACCACACGTTGTGATCCCGCACGGGATTTAACTTTAGTGGAAAATACGCCTATTGATTATCTTGATTTTGCCTCACCTGTGGCTGGATTAGGATCGAAAATGGGCATTGATGCAACAAATAAATGGCCAGGTGAAACGCAACGTGAATGGGGAAGACCAATTAAGAAAGATCCAGCAGTTGTGGCAAAAATTGATCAAGTTTGGCAAGAGTTGGGTATTGATTAGTTTAAATGATAGCAATAATTGCTATGTAACTGACTACTCATTCTATCTATTTCTATGATACTATTCGTACGTTTTTTTGGACAATATATACAAAAGGAGTAAATTCATGTCTCAACTTGATGCACTACGTAAAATGACCGTAGTGGTTGCAGATACTGGTGATATCGAAGCAATCAAAACCTACCAACCAGAAGATGCAACTACCAACCCATCTCTTATTCTTAGCGCTTCTCAATTACCACAATATGCTTCATTAATTGATGAAGCTGTAGCTTATGCGAAAAGTAAAAGTGCAGATAAGGCACAACAACTAATTGACGCAGAAGATAAATTAGCGGTTAACATTGGT
Organism: Gallibacterium melopsittaci; assembly: GCF_042433085.1. Taxonomy (NCBI): domain Bacteria; kingdom Pseudomonadati; phylum Pseudomonadota; class Gammaproteobacteria; order Pasteurellales; family Pasteurellaceae; genus Gallibacterium; species Gallibacterium melopsittaci. Next base: position 3,325 of record NZ_JBHLWA010000013.1, on the reverse strand, counting down.
TTAGAAATTTTAAAAATTGTCCCAGGACGTATTTCAACAGAAGTAGATGCACGTCTTTCTTATGATACACAGGCAACAGTAGAAAAAGCACGCAAACTGATTTCACTTTATAACGAAGCAGGTATCAGTAATGACCGCATTTTGATCAAAATTGCGTCAACTTGGCAAGGTATTCGTGCGGCTGAAATTCTAGAAAAAGAAGGAATTAACTGTAACTTAACATTGTTATTCTCTGAAGCACAGGCTCGCGCGTGTGCCGAAGCTGGTGTGTACTTAATTTCGCCATTCGTAGGTCGTATTTTAGATTGGTATAAAGCGAATGGCGATAAAAAAGAATTTGCACCAAATGAAGATCCAGGCGTAATTTCTGTGACTAAAATCTATAACTACTACAAACAATATGGTTATAAAACAGTAGTAATGGGAGCGAGTTTCCGTAATATTGGTGAAATTACTGAATTGGCAGGTTGCGACCGTTTAACTATCTCTCCAGCATTGTTAAAAGAGTTACAAGCAAACAATAGCGAATTACCACGTAAACTTGATTATCAAGGTGAAGTGTTACCTCGTCCAGCAGCGATGACCGAAGCGGAATTCTATTGGCAGCATAATATGGACGCGATGGCAGTAGAAAAATTAGCTGATGGTATTCGTAAATTTGCTGCGGATATTGAGAAATTAGAGGCAATGTTAGCAGCAAAATTGTAATAGATTGCCTATTTATACGGTAGTACAGTAAGATAAAAGCCGTAATTTCCCAAAAAGCGTTGGTGTTAATTATTCTCCTTAACCAACGCTTTTTATTTTATTTTCTGCTCATCATTAACTACGTTTTAGGCTATAATGCCTAGCATTTGATGTTGTTAACGAGATAGTTGAAGCGCCCGATGAAAAAATATTATTCCTTTTTATCTTTATCGATTCTCTCGGCGTTATATAGCCAATCAGGTTATGCCGATCTTACTAGCCAATGTTTATTAGGCGTACCACATTTTAGCGGTGAAGTTGTGACAACTGATCCTAATGAATTACCTGTTTATATTGATTCTGATAGTGCGGAAATTAATCAGCCAAATAATGCGTTATATCGAGGTAATGTTCAAGTTGAACAAGGAAACCGTAAATTACGAGCTGATTCAGTATTTATTGAGCAAAAGGGGGATAAACAGGATCCACAACGTTATGCTTATATTAATGGCAATATGAATTACCAAGATAATTTGGTTCAGGTTGTCGGGGAAAAAGCAGATATTCATTTGAATACTCAAGATTCCAATATTTACCACTCTAATTATCAATTTGTTGGACGCCAAGGGCGAGGTAATGCTGAAAAAGCGGAATTGCGTCAGGATTATCGTTTATTGAAGAATGCAACTTTCACATCGTGTTTACCAGATAATAATTCGTGGAAAATTCGTGCATCAGAGATGAAGCAACATATTAAAGAAGAATATGCAGATCTTTGGAATGCAGTTTTTTATGTGAAAGATGTGCCAATTTTTTATTTCCCGTATGTTCAGTTTCCAATCGGCGATCGTCGCCGTTCTGGTTTATTAATGCCTGATTTTGGGGCATCTAGTACAGATGGATATTATTATGCACAACCAATTTATCTCAATTTGGCTCCAAATTATGATATGACAGTAACGCCAAAGTATATGAGCCGTCGTGGTTGGCAATGGTTAGGAGAAGCACGCTATTTAAATATCTTGGGATCTGGAATATTTGCTGGAGAGTATTTGAAAAATGATCGTTATGAAAATTATAACAAAGGCGATCCTCGTTATTTACTCTATTGGCAAAATAGTGGCTCACTTTGGGATAACTGGCGTTTTAATGTAAATTACACTAAGGTAAGTGATCGTCGTTATTTTAATGATTTTACTTCGCCATACGGAAAAAGTACTGACGGTTATGCAACACAAAATTTCGCTTTAAGCTATTATCAACCAAATTACAATATCACAGTTTCAGCAACACAATTCCAAGTATTTGATACGGTTTCTGTAGGACCATATCGTACTTTGCCACAAATTGACTTTAATTATTATCGTGATGGTTTAGCGAATGATTTAATTGATTTTTCGTTATATTCTCAAGCCGTCCATTTCCAAAATGATAGTGATGTAATGCCATCGGCATGGCGTTTCCATATGGAGCCGACTTTCTCAATGCCATTAGCTAATCGTTATGGTAGCCTTAATTTGGAAACAAAATTATATGCTACACATTATTCGCAGAAGAAGGGTGATGGTGCTAGCGAAGAAGTAGATAGTTCCGTAAATCGTGTTATTCCACAATTTAAGGCAGAGCTTGCCACTGTATTAGCATCCAATCAAACTTTAATTGATGGCTATACCCAAACGATTGAGCCTAAGGTGCAGTATGTCTATCGTCCGTATCGAAATCAAAGTAATATCGGTACAGATCGTTATAGTTATTTAGGTTTTGGTTATGATTCAATTCTGTTGCAACAAGATTTCTATTCTCTCTTTAATGATAGACGTTATAGTGGATTAGACCGAATTTCTTCTGCTAATCAAGTTACTATTGGAGGAACTACACGTTTCTTTGATAAAGATGCAGATGAACGCTTTAATTTCTCATTAGGGCAAATTCTTTATTTAACACCATCAAAAATTGATGAAAACACTGATAATCAAACGCAGCGTACATCGTCATCTTGGGCAGCAGAAGCTAACTGGAAAATCAGTGAACAATGGAATTGGAAAGGTAGTTATCAATACGATACTTTATTGAAAGAAACGTCATTAATGAATACCGCAGTAGAATATCGCCCATCTGCAGAAAATTTAATTCAATTATCCTACCGTTATGTAAGTGAGAAATATATTGACCAAAATTTAACTGGTAGCAATATCTATGATCAAAATATTCGTCAGATTGGGATTGCTACTGCATGGCAGCTTAATGATAATTGGGCAATAGTTGGTCATGCTTATCATGATATTTCATTAAATAAACCGGTAGAGCAATATATTGGTGTTGAATATCGTACTTGTTGTTGGCGAGTAAATGTAGGTGCAAGACGTTATCTCACTGCACCGAAAGAAGAGCAGCAATATACTAGTCGTGAAGATGTGTTTTATACCAATTCTTTTGGTATTAATTTTGAGTTATCTGGATTGGGTAATCGCCACGGTAGTAGTGTTAGTAAGATGCTAAGTACAGGTATTATTCCTTATAGTGATCCATTTAGTTTACGTTAATAAAGTAAGAACCCCATATTTTGGCATAGTAGACAAAATTGTTGCTGATGTGTCAAAAACTATGCCAAGTGGACAAAATTGTGGCTAATATTTAT
>NZ_JBHLWA010000012.1:0-1140 GCF_042433085.1 Gallibacterium melopsittaci | reverse complement strand
ACAATGTCAGGAGGTACTTTGGATGCGAATAATGGTGCTACGATCAATGCAACAAATAGTGCAACTGTCAATGATGGTGATGTTACGGTTCAGAATGGTGGTGCGCTAAATGTAGGTACAACAGAGGTACCAAAAAATTTAGCATTGAATGGTGGTAATTTAACTGTTGCGGGTACAGTAAATGCGGAAAATATTACATCAAACCAAGCATCTGATCCTGATACCAATGCCGTCATCAATGTAAGTTCAAATGGTGCACTTAACCTTGTACCAGCAGGAAACGATACACTCTTTGAGGGCTTTGATACGAGCAAAGGAGATAAGATCGGCATTGGTGGTAAGCTAAATCTGGATATTGCAGATGGTCAGACAGTTACTCAAGAGAGTACAGCAGATATTACTGCTAACAAAGATGGCAATAAAGGGACATTAAATAAAGATGGTAAAGGAACGTTAAATCTGGCAGCAAACAATACCGTTGGCACAACCAATGTGAAAGACGGCAAAGTTAGTGTTGCGGCTGATAAAACGTTAAACAGTAATACTGTGAACGTTGGTGATGGTACAGGCGATGCAGGCAGTGCGGCATTAGATATTCTTGGTACGCTGGATAATGTAACTAACTTAAATGTGAAAGCAGATGGTAGTGTCAATGTGGGCGATACGGATAACGCTGGTACAGTAAATACTGATAATTTAACCGTAGATGGCGGTACTGTAGAGGTGAACAAAGGTACGGTAGAAGCGGATGTAACCAATATCAACGAGGGGGCAGTAGCGATTGCGAGTGGTGCGAAATTAGATAGTGAAGCCCTTAATGTTGGTGATGGAAGAGGTAATGCAAGTAGTGCAATATTAACGAATGCTGGTACGGTACAAACGGATAATGTCACAGTAAAAGCAGATGGTAACCTTACCAATAGCAGCATATTAATAGCAACAGGTAATTTAACCGTAGATGGCGGTCAATTAAATTCAAGTGGCACAACCTCGGCTAACAATTTAACTGTAGATAATAACGGTACAGTGAATGTTACCGCAGGAACAACAACTGTAACAGCGGATACCAATATCAACAATGGTACAGCAAATGTTGAAAATGGTGCGAAATTACAAAGTGCTAATATCAATGTTGGCGAT